>MNZO01000016.1:12721-12813 GCA_001873665.1 Candidatus Shapirobacteria bacterium CG2_30_35_20
ACCCATAACGATGGTAATACATGAAACAGGTAGATCTACTGACGGTAGTGACAATTGGGATAATTATAGAAGAGAGGTTGTAGAAATTAAAC
>MNZO01000010.1 GCA_001873665.1 Candidatus Shapirobacteria bacterium CG2_30_35_20
TAGATAAACCTTATCACCACCTATTACTTCTGCTGATACTGAATACTGTTCAAAAGTCCGGGGTTCAATAAAAACATAATTCGTCCCGTCAAAAAAGGAATAGGATGCCTCATGGGTCTCTACAATCACCTCTTCGACTTTTTCCCCCGATTTATAGGTATATTCCACCACCCGACCGGTGTATAAAGATTTTAATTTTGTCTTATAAAAAGCCGAACCCTTTCCGGGAGATACAAAATGAATATCCACCACCATGTGCGGCTCTTCGTGGAAAATAACATATATTCCCTTCTTAAATTGCGCCGTGCTGATTGTCCCCATAGCGCCTATTCTACTTCTGAAACCAAAACTTGTCTAGATTCTGTACTAATCGTATTTTCCAACACAATTCAACCTAGGTACAAATACCTCTGCCACCTGCCTGTCTACCCTATCCAATTCCAAATCTCCCAGTGCTGCCAGTTGTTGCCTTAGTGCCTCTACCCGTCTTTCTCTCTGCCCAACCGTTAGATCCACAACCGCTCCATGTGAACGTCTTTGACCGATAGACAATACCCAAACTAAACCATTTATTTGTTTTACAGTTTCAGCATTTACTTCTTCTAACATATTGAATTGTATCATACGTCCCAAAAAAATCCCAGAGCATGCTTTTAGAGGAGCCACCCCGGGATCTAATACGTACTATATCAATATATTATAACCATGTCAATAGTAATCAATCAATATGTATTAAATTAAAAATTGCCTGATTCCATCTCATCAATAAACTGCTGTACCCCATATGCCCACGACCCATTTGACGAAGGACAGTATTTTTTCATTATCAGTTCCGGGGTATTTAAACCTTTATCAAAATATTGCGTTTTTAAATAAAGGGCATAACTTTTTAGCGCCAGTTCATAATTTTCAAATCGCAAAGTTCCTTTTTTATGTATCCCATAACCCCAACAATTAAACGAATTTTCAGGAATTTTTTTACATAAATTCGACTCTTGTTGAGCAATGGCTACAATCCAATAATAATCAAAACCATAAGTTTGAGATAAATCAAAGATTAACCGAGAATAGGACAAAAGAGGCGAGTTATATTTTTTTAAATACCTTTCAATAATCAAAGGTCGTGCATCATGACCTACTACCGACTCATCAACCTTGACACTCTCTTGTTGTCGTCCCAATACTTGGCCTACCGTTATCACTTTACCAAAATTAGTTTGAAAGCCAGTTATAACTTGATTTTCTTTCTTGGGATTATTTTTATTCCACCACAAAATTTCCACAAACAACACCGTAGTTAATGATAAACAAATCACCATCACAAAAAACACTTGCAAATAAATTTTGTATTTCGGAATAATTTCCATTATACATTTATGCTATCATAAGCACGCTTATGAAAACAAATGTAAAAATAACCAACCATAAAGATAAATCTTTTATTCTAAATTTTAATGTCACTATTGACGAAATCAAAAAAGAATATAATCACACTTTATCCCATGTTGCCGCCGACTTTGAAACCAAAGGTTTTCGTAAAGGCAAAGCCCCTCTCGATATTGTCAAAAACTCTATATCACCAGAAAAAATGTTGGATGAAGTTATCAACCATGTTTTATCCGAAAAATACGACGAAATTATCAAAGATAATAATTTAAAACCAGTCACCCAGCCAGCTGTCAAAATTTTAAACCCACCTTTTGATCTTGACAAAGAGTGGCAAATTGAAATAACCTCGGCCACTATTCCCGAAATCAAGATCAAACCAAAAGCATATATCGAAATCAAAAAGATAAATACCGACTCGAAATTAGAAAAAGAAAAGAGAACCGACGCTGTCATAAAAGTAATATTAGAAAACAGTGAAACCAAAATAGCCAAAATAATTTTAGACAACGAGGTTGAGAGAAAATTAACCAATCTTATTGACCAAATTCGTTCTGCCAGTTTAACATTTGAAACCTATTTAAAAAACAAAAACCAAAATTTAGATGAGCTTAAACATGAATTAGAACACCAAGCCCAAGACGAATGGACCCTAAATTTAGCTATTACCCAAATCTCATCAGAACAAAAACTCGATCCAACTGAAATTGAAATCAAGGACATTGTCTCCAAAAATCCACAACTAACTCAAAACCCCAGCTTAGTTGTCTATTTGCTCACACAACAAAAAGTCATAAATTATTTACTCTCTTTAGTTTAGAAATTAGTAATTAAAAATTAAAAATTAGTTTTTGTTTTGTATCTTATATTATGCTATAATCACTTCATATGGCAGGTGGTATTTTGACTTCAAAGTCCGATCTTAAAAAAACCAAGTCATTTGGGGGCGATAATAAAGGCGAGTCTCTGTCTGAAAATAAACCAAATTATTCTCCTATCAACTTTTCTCTTCGAGGAATTTTAGGTTTAAATCAATCAGTTGAAATTCACAAAACTCAAGCTGACAAATTGTGGACCAAAGAAAATTTTCATTTAAACATAATTGGCGAACAAGATCGTAAGGCGCTCGAAAACAAGCAACGCGAACTCGAATCTATAGTTGAACAACTAAAACTCGAGGTCAAAAAATTGACTGTAGCTACCAGTGAACTTGACTCAGGATTATCCAAAGCCACCATGGAAAATATTCCCGAGGCCAACGAATATCAAGTTTCTTTTTTACTCCGTCTAAAAAATTTAGTCATCGCCTTCCGTCGCAATATTAACGAAGCCAGTTGCTGGCTTGATAGTTTCAATGCCAAAAAGAAAAAACAAAAAAACAGTGGTTATTGGAAAAATTTAAAGTCCAAAGGTGGAATTAAATATTTGATGAGCGACGAACACTCCGCCGCCCGAAGTGGTGACTAATTTGCTATAATCCTCTGTAGTTAATCTGAATCTGTAGCTCAGTTGGTTAGAGCGCTTCATTGACATTGAAGAGGTCACAGGTTCGAGTCCTGTCAGATTCACCATGTACTTTGTGTATTTTTTACAAAGTTTAAAGAATAACAAAGTTTATATTGGGTCAACTGAAAAATTACCAGAAATAAGGCTAAAAGAACATAACGAAGGCACAAATAAATTTACGAGAAATAATCGACCGTTAAAACTTGTATATTTTGAAAAATATTTTTGTAAACAAGATTCGACAGCCAGGGAAAAATTCTACAAATCAGGATTTGGAAAAATGATAAAAAAGATTATAATACAGACAATTAACAACAACGCTCAGTTTCAGCCAAAGGCTGATCGGCCTATGGCCGAGGTTAGAGTGCTTCATTGACATTGAAGAGATCACAGGTTCGAGTCCTGTCAGATTCACAGCGTAATAAATTGCATCGCAATTTAAACGCTGTAGGAACGTTTAAATCGTTTCACGATTTATTACATTCCACAAAATTATGCAACAAACATTTTATATTTCGACTCATTTAACTACATCGCCCACACGTGGGTAAATTCTTACGTCTGGGCCAAATTGTTCTCTCCCCCTTATTTATTCTAATTTTTATATAATATATAAATGTTTTTAAATTTTAAATTTCTTTAAACTTATGTCACAACTAGATCAACTTAAACATAACGACGATAATCTTTACAAAATTCGCCACAGTGCCGAGCATATTTTATCCCAAGCTGTAGAAAACCTATATCCTGACAAAACTATTCGCGTCATGGGTCCTGCCACCGATGACGGTTTTTATATGGATGTCGAAACAATTGGTGATTTTAAATTATCCGATTCAAATTTTCCCGAAATTGAGGCAGAAATGCAAAAAATAATCAAATCAAATTTGCCCATCATTAGGAAAAAAATAACAATGGAAGAAGCTTGTGATTTATTTACCAATAATCCTTACAAAATCGAATGGCTTGATTCTATTAAAGATCGTGGTGAGATAATAACCATCTATTCAACTGGTAATCAATACACCGACCTTTGCGCCGGTCCCCATGTCAATTACACCAGCAAAATTAAAGCATTTAAATTGCTTTCTATCGCTGGTGCTTATTGGCATGGTGACGAAAAAAATAAAATGCTCACCCGTATTTACGGCACCGCCTTTGAAAATAAAGATGATTTAGAAACGCATTTAAACAATTTAGAAGAAATCAAAAAACGAGATCATCGCAAATTAGGCAAAGAATTAGATTTATACTCTACAAACCAATTAACCGGTGCAGGGTTAATTCTCTGGCATCCAAAATTAGCCACCTCTCGTAATGTTTTGGAAACATTTTGGAGAGAAGAACATATTAGGCGAGGTTATCAACTAGTTTTTACTCCGCATATTGCTGGCATGGATATGTTTGTTAAAACTCGTCATTACACCAAATACATCAATTCCATGTTTCCTGTCATGCTACATCAAAATATCGAAGGTGAAAGTAAAAATGACTACACCACCGACGAGCAGTTGAAACCCATGAATTGTCCCAATCATGTTCAAGTTTTTAAATCAAGCCCACGAAGTTATCGCGAATTACCCTTTAGAATGGGTGAACTCGGTACTGTTTATCGCTACGAAAAAGCCGGAGTTCTCCATGGAATGACTCGAGTTCGAGGATTTACTCAAGACGATTCTCATATTTTTTGCACGCCAGAACAAGCCATTAATGAAGTTCAAGAAATAATTAAATTAACCAAATATATTTACGAAGATATCTTTGGTTTTCAAAAATTCCAAGCCTATTTATCTACTCGACCAGAAAAATATTTAGGATCAGTTGATATGTGGGAGTTTGCCCAAAATTCACTGATAAAAGCCATGGAGAGTGAAAAACTTAAATACAAAGTAGACGAAGGTGGTGGAGCATTTTACGGACCAAAAATTGATTTTAAAATTAAAGATTCAATTGGTCGAGAGTGGCAAATGGGAACTATTCAATTTGATTTCAATCTTCCTACATATTCCGAAAGTTCAGAAAAAGATGTTGACGATTTCTGGAAACTTAAAACCTTTAAGGACAAATACAAAACCAAAAAAAACCTAGCCAAATATATAAAACAAATGGGTCGAGGCTTAGACGCCAAATTTGTTGACAAAGATGGCAAGGAAAAACCAGTTGTCATGATTCATCGAGTAGTCCTCGGATCATTAGAAAGATTTTTTGGTGTTATTATCGAACATTTTGCCGGGGCGTTTCCAACATGGCTCTCGCCAGTCCAAGTAAAATTAATTCCCATTACTGATGCCCAACATGAATTTGCCAACAAAGTCCTCGCCGATTTAAAAGCGGGGGGAATCAGGGTCGAAATTGACGATAGACCTGAAAAAATGCAAGCCAAAATCCGAGACGCTCAAATGCAAAAAATACCGTATATGTTAATCATCGGTGCTCGCGAAGTTAAGGCAAACACGGTTGCCGTTCGTCAACGCGATGGTCAAGATCTTGGAGCAATTCCAATTTCCGAATTTATTACCAAAATTAAGGAACAAGTCACAAAAAAATCTCTAAATTTGATAAAATAGCCCAATGAATAACCGAAAATACATCAGAACCAATCGCCAAATTACTTCACCCGAAGTCCGTTTAATCGACGAAGATGCCAAACAAATTGGTGTTCTTTCTATTTCTGAAGCTTTTGAAATGGCCAGGTCAACAGGGTTAGACCTGGTCGAAATTGCCCCCATGGCCAAACCCCCAGTTGTAAAATTAATCGAATTTTCCAAATTCAAATATCAAGAAGCCAAAAAAGCAAAGACCGAAAAGAAAGGTATCAAAGGAGGCGACACTAAAGAACTTCAGTTAAGCCCATTTATCGGAGCCAGGGATTATGACACTCGGGTCAAACGTGCCAAAGAATTTTTATCTACTGGAAATAAAGTCAAAATCAGTATAAAATTCCAAGGTCGCCAAATGCAACATCCCGAGTTTGGCAATCAACTGTTAGATAAATTCAAAAAAGATATTCAAGAAGTTGGTATAATTGACACACCGCCAAAGATGATGGGCAAAAGATTGATGGCCTCCTTTAGACCAGTAAAAAATTTAAAACTAAAAAACAATGGAAAAACAGAGTAAAAGACATCGTATCAAAAAATCAGTTAGCAACCGTTTTGAAGTAACTCCAAACGGTAAAGTCATGCGTATGTCATCGTTCAACCGCCATTTACGACGCAAAAAATCCAAAAAACAATTACGAAGACTTAAAGGAAAACAACAAGTTATAGGTAAATTTGCCATCAAAGTTAAAAAATTATTAGGTTTACTTTAAATTATTAATTAATAAACAATTTCCAAAAAACAATTTCCAAACAAATCACAATCAACAAATAACAATTTCCAGTTGGAACTTGTGAATTTGGAACTTGATTGGAACTTGTAAATTTGTAAATTTGGAACTTATAAAACAATATGCGCGTTAAAACAGGTGTCGTTCGACGTAAATTTCACAAAAAAGTATTAAAAACAGCCAAGGGTTATTGGATGACTCGTAGCAAACGCTACAAGGTTGCCTCAGAAGCAGTGTTACATGCTGGCCAATATGCCTATAACGGTCGCCGTATTCGACGTCGTGATATGCGCAAATTATGGATTATTCGTATTAATGCTGCCCTAAAAGAATTTTCCATGTCTTATTCTGTCTTTATCAACAAATTGAAACTCAATAAAATTGAAATTAATCGTAAAATGCTTTCTGAAATGGCTATCACCAATCCTGCTACTTTCAAAGCTATCTTTACTTCCCTAAAATAAAGGGGCTTTTAATTTTAAAAAAATAAAATCCCCGAAAGGGGATTTTTTTGTAACCTCGCCTCGTGGCGAAAAAACAAATCGAAAAATAAAAATATATAATATATAAACAAATGGATTTAAACAAAATAAAAACAGACTATAACGAAAAAATAAATAAAGCTAAAAATTCGGCAAAATTAGAATTAATTCGTATAGAATTATTAGGTCGCAATGGTTTAATAAATAAATTATTTACCGAAATCAAAACAGCTCCAAATCCAAAAGAATATGGTCAACAACTAAATTCGTTAAAAAACGAATTAGAAAATATAATTAAAGAAAAATCTAATAATACAATTAATGTTGATTCCAAAATTGAAAATTGTAAATTGAAAATTGTAAATTCCTTTGGTCTTCCAAAGGTGGGTCACTTGCATCCAATAACAATAACGGAACGCCAACTAAACGAAGTTTTCCGAAAATTGGGCTTTTCCATATATAACAGCCCCGAAATAGTCACCAATGAATATAATTTCTTGCGTCTCAATGTTCCCCAAAACCATCCCGCCATGGACATGCAAGACACAATTTATATAAAACAACCTCAATGTTTATTGAGGACTCAAACTTCAACCATTGAATCATATTTACTCCAACAACAAAGTAAGAACTTACCTATTCGGGCGGCTTTTCCAGGCTGTGTCTACCGTAATGAAAAAGTTAATCGCAGTAACCATTTTGTTTTTCACCAATATCAAGCCGTGGTTGTCGATAAAGGTGTTACCATGAAAGATTTAATTGGCACTATGGATTTAATGTTCAAAACGCTATATGGTCCGAGTGTCGTGGTTCGCTATCGATGCAAATACTATCCCGAAGTCGAGCCAGGAGTCGGTCCAGACATGCAATGTTTTAATTGTAAAGGTAAAGGTTGTGTTTTATGCAAATATGCCGGTTGGATTGAAATGGGAGGTAGTGGTATGATTCACCCCAAGGTTTTGCAAATGGCTGGTATTGACCCCAAAATATATTCTGGTTTTGCCTTTGGTATGGGCCTCGACCGCTGGACTATGGCGGAAAATTATATTACTGACATTCGTACTTTAATGGGTGGTAATCTTGCCTACAAACCAAACGAGTTATAAATTAAATCACAAAAAACAAAAAACAATTTCCAAACAAATCACAATCAACAAATAACAATTTCCAATTTGGAACTTGAATATTTGGAACTTGATTGTAACTTGTAAATTTGTAAATTTGGAACTTATACATGAAGATAATATATTCCCATCTCAAAACCTTTCTCCCCAATCTAAATGTCACCCCTCAAAAACTTCGTGATGACATTACTATGATTGGGCATTTCACCAATTTTTACGAAGAAATTGAAGGGGAAATAGTTTTTGATTTAGACATCAAAATAAATCGCGGCGATTGTCTGGGTTACTACGGCCTCGCTCGCGATTTATCGGTTCTTTATAACATTCCACTAATTATTCCCGAAACAAATTTAAATAGTTCAAATAATAATCTTCCTATTACCGTCACCTCACCAGATGTAACTCGAGTTATGTGTGTCAAAATTTCTAATTTAAAAATTAGTCCATCACCCGATTGGCTTGTAAAATTTACCAAAATCCATGGTGTAAATTCGGTAAACAACATTGTTGATTTGACCAATTACATTATGTTTATGTACGGTATTCCCAATCATGCATTTGATGCTACTATTTGTGGCGATCATATTATATGGGAAACTAACAACAATAAAACCAAGGAATTTACCACTCTCGACGGCACTGTATTAAAGTTGTCATCACAGAATTTAGTTATTAGCAATCCTTCCGAAGTACTGAGTACTGATCTTGTCGGAGGTAAAAAATCCGGTACGTACGACAATACTACTGACATTATTATCGAAGTTGCTATTTACAATCGTGTCCGAATTAGACTGGACTCAAAAGAACTTAAGACAATCACCGAAGCTAGTACTCGTCTCGAAAAAGATCTTGACCCCGAAACCATACCACTCGCATTTAATGAGCTTGCCTCACAAATAATAAAATTATCCGGTGGCCATATCAATTCAAAAACATACGATTATTACCCCAATCCAATTTCCGTTCCGACCATAAAATATGATTTTAATTCTGCCAGTCAAATTTCTGGGATTAATATTTCTGCTGATTTTGCCAAAAAAACTTTAACCAATCTCGGATGCGTCATTGCGAGGAACAATAACAACAGTGACGAAGCAATCTCGTTGGTAACTCCCCCCCCTATTCGCAAAGATATCACTATTCCTGAAGACCTATCTGAAGAAATTATCCGATTTTACGGCTATAACAATATTCCTACCAATCAGCCCGTCACATACAAAAAGACCAACAACATCACTCCCAAAATATTATATTTAATCGAAAAAACAAAAGATGAATTAGTGTCTCAGGGTTATGATGAAGTAATCACCTGGCCGCTTATCGAGACACCAGTTGACCCAAAAACAGTCATCAGAACAGAAAATAGTATTAACGCCGAAGTAATTTATCTTCGCCAAAGTCTTATCCCATCATTAAAAAATCAACTTGACCAATATTCTCGATACAAACTCCCCAATCCAAAGTTTTTCGAAATTGGCAAAATATATTATCAAGAAAATGGCAAATATATTGAAAAATATGCTCTGGGCACTTACGATGGACAAGAGTTTAAAGAAACCATTTTAGATGACCTTGTAGAGACGTTGCATGCAACGTCTCTACCGTATATTCCAAAAGTTATCAACAATTCCGCCATCGAATTAACCAGTCAGATAATAACTCTCGACGCTAATGTAAATTTCACCTCACCTCAAGACCCTCTAAAATTAATAGAAAAGTATTCGGCAAAAATCAACAAAAATATTTTATGGTCCATGGAAATCACTGATATTTTTGAAAACAAATATACTTTCCGCGTCAATTACTACAACTGCGATGACAAAACCGCCAAAAAGATCCACCTATCCACGTTTAATTTAACTTAAAAGACAATTGGAGATACAATTATATTGATTAAGAGCTGAGGGATTAAAGTTCCCGACGTCAACCCGTAAGGCGAGAGAGACAGCTCTTTTTTGTTTCTAAAACATCTTCTTTACATATCCAATATAGTTTTGTTAAAATAACTCCAATGAAATTAGTTCGTGTCATTACTATTTGTAACCTTCACTCCATGCGGGAGGTTTAGTAGTAATAAACGAACAATCGTTTTAAAACACAAAACCTCCTGAAAAGGAGGTTTTTTAGTTGTAATAAAACAATTTCAATTATTAAATGTTAAAATACAAAATATGGTAAAAAAAACAATTGATCATTTGTTAAAGCAACACAGAATTGCTGGTGAGATGTATATTGCACAGCAAAAAGAATTACAAGCTGTTGCAGAGATTAAAACCCGTAATGTGCACTTTCAAGTACCTCGTCAAAAAAAATCACAACCAAAAGTAGATTTGGCTGCAAATCTTGGTGAAGAAGGTAGAACAGAAGAAAGAGTTAATCTTTAGCACTCAATCCATACGACTGCTAATTATTATATCAAACTATATTATTCGTGAGTTTAGGGGATATTTTTATATCAAACTAGGTCGAACTAGGTATAACTGGTAGGGGAGTCAGAGTTGGAGCAGGAGTCGGGGATGGAGTCCAATCCCAAGGTTTATTGACCCCAATTTTTATTTCCCTCTCATTACTCGCCCCATCTTTATCCGTTGCTTTTACTTTTAAAGTATATAGTCCATCATCAAGATGTAAGCTTGTTTCAAACGGCCTTTCATTCCATGTTTTGGTCTCATTTCCATTAACCCACAACTTAACTTCATTTATTTTTTTAAGTGACGAAGTTGAAATTTTTATATCAAAATTATTTGATACTGTTTGACGATCCGAAGGAGAATCAAAATTAACCGTCACCATCCCATCAGTCCGACAATAATCGGTAGGAGGAAAATATTTATCTTTATCAGCCTGAGTTGCAATCCAACCATCAATACCCTCCTGCCAGCGATTTTTGCCATCAGTCGACACCGGATCATCTTCACTAAATTTAAAAAATTCCTTAGTATTAAAATTATTATTAGCAACATCCTCGGGAGTAGCTAAACCCGCTTTATCCTTACAAACCTTTGCCTGCAAATGAATAAGGTCAGTCCCTACCATTTGAGTTCCATCGATAAAATATTCCTGTCTTGAGGCAAAACCATCATGAGACAAATACCCCGAAATCTTATCTACTTCCAGACTGATAATTTTATCAGGAATTGGAAAATCTTGTTTGTTTCGAGTTTTAATGGTTGATAACATTATTCTTCGCCAAATAGGACTGGCTCCCGATACCCCCGACGCCACCTTGCCCATCGGGCTATTATCATTATTTCCCACCCACACCGACACCAATAAATTTGGCGTCCAGCCAATTGTCCAGTTATCACGTTTATCATTGGTCGTCCCTGTTTTTACTGCCACCTGATAACCTGTAATATTTAACGAATTTACCGCTCCAAAAGTAATTTCCCGAGCACTGTTATCAGATAATATATTTGAAATAATAAACGCTTCTTGCGGTGTCATTACTTGTTTACCAGACACTTCTTTATATTCTTCCAACACTCGACCTTTTTGATCTTCAACTTTTAATATTCCCACGAGATCAAACCGTTTACCCCCATTGGCAAAAGCCCCATAGGCCGATGCCAAATCTATCATATACACATCTGCTCCACCCAAAGTTACCGCATAACCAAACCTTTTTAAATTTTCTGTCGTTGGTTCCAAGGTCATCAAACCCATATCAAAAGCTTGCTTGAGCATATTACTTATTCCCACCCGAGCCAAAGTTTTAACGGCCGTGGTATTAATAGAATTTCCCAAAGCTTGACGTAAACTGAGTGGACCCAAAAATTTTCCCGTATAGTTTTGTGGACTATAATCTTTTTGCCCTGGCGATGTCGACAAGAAAGTTACTGGGGTATCCATAATCAATGAAGCTGCCGTATACCCCTTCTTTATCGCCATTAAATAAGTAATCGGTTTAATCGCCGACCCTGGTTGTCGCAAACCCTGGGTTACTACATTAAATTTTCCATCTGTTTTATCCGAATTGTAACCACGCGACCCCACCATCGCCAACACTTGCCCATTAGTTGGATCAATTACCATCGCCGCCCCATTTGAAATTCCCAATTTTTCGCTTTTATCAATTTCTTCTGATACAATTTTTTGAACTTCATTTTGAATTGTTAAATCCAAGGTAGTGGTAATCTTAAGCCCTGCCCCATCCACCACATCTTCACCATATTTCTCAATAAGAATGTCTTTCACCCAAAAAACAAAATGTGGTGACAACAATTGGGTTTTATTTTCATAAAATTTATAGTTTTCCAATTCCTTTTGTGCCTCAATTTTTTGATCAGGAGTTATATGTCCGTCTTCCACCATTCGTGTCAAAACATGGGCACTTCGCTCGACATAAGCTTTTGGAGTTTTGGAAAAAGGTGAATAAACATTGGGTCGTTGGGGTAAACCCGCCAAAATCACTGACTCAACAAAAGTCAAATCTTTGACTTTTTTGCCAAAATATTGTTCCGCAGCAAACCCCACTCCCCACGATGCTCCACCATAAGGGGCTTCATTTAGGTACATCAGTAAAATTTCATCTTTTTTATATTTTGCCTCAATTTGCACTGACAAAATAAATTCTTTTATTTTACGAGTTACTGTCACATCAGAATTTAATAAAACATTTTTTACCAATTGTTGGGTCAAAGTCGACCCACCAGTTATTTTTTTAAAATAAAAAATATTTTTAATAATTCGCACTGGAGCCAATGGATCAAATCCTGCATGTTTATAAAAATCTTTATCTTCAACTGCAATTGTCGCCTTTTTTAAATAATCAGGCACATCTGCCCATACCACTGGTTCTCGCTTAGCATCTTTGTACACATCATAAATCAAGGCACCGTTCCGATCATAAATTCGCGAAGTAAATCCATCTCGTCGTACCACATTAGTCGGATTTGGCAAATCCTTGGAAAACCAAGCAAATAACAGCAAAATTGCCACCAAACCAACCACCAACCCAATCAAAATAAATTTAAACAATTTATACCACATTTTTTTACTTTTAAAATCGATTTTAATACTAAATTTAGATTTAATTCTTTCCCCCTCTTTAGTCAAAAAGGGGGTAGGGGGTGATTTTTCTATTTCAAAAATACGCCTAAAAATGGCACTATTCCTGATAGCAGTAATGCCAGCGAGGCGATTATTAAAATAATTTTTTTCCATTGACGTCTCCTCAAACCCATAAATCTCATATACAAATGATAACATAGAAAAGCTTGACTCTTACCCCCTTCTTTACTTACTCACAAAAATAATTAATCGCTTTTACTTTTACTGATTTTGGCGATTGAATATCGCTTGGTACTTTGTAATTACT
>MNZO01000009.1 GCA_001873665.1 Candidatus Shapirobacteria bacterium CG2_30_35_20
TGTATTCGTCGTTATCAATATTGGGTAAAATGATTTTGTTTGGATTAACCCCCTTAACGGCATTGGTTTTACCTGTCGCTGCCCATCGACATGCTCAAAATGGTAAAATATATTTGATTTTTGTAAAATTTGGTTTAGTTATTTTTTCTTTGGGGATAATCGGGGCGACTGTTTTTAGTTTGTTTCCAGTCCAAATTATTAAAACATTGTCGGGGGTGGCATATATTGAGGTGGCAGGGTGGTTGCCATATATTGTCTTTACGATGGCTTTTTTTGCATTTTCCCAATTTATTATTTCGTATTTAATGGCAACAAATAGACCGAGGGCAACCGTATTGTTGCTGGTGGCGACAATAGTTCAGCCAGTATTATTTTTTATATTTAGAAATTCGTTTAATGATATTATTATTGCCAATTTTGTTTTACAACTTGGTTTATTTTTGGCTTTGGTTTTATATATTGTCCGCAAAGATTTTTTTGCGGGATTTAAAATATGTATGCAGACGAAGGACCTTTTCCAGTTTGTTTTATAATGTTTAATTTTTTTAATTTTAATAGTTTTAGTTGGGCTGTTCTTTGGGGTATGCTTAAAATGTCATAAACATCTTTGGTAGTTATTTTGCCAATTTGATCGATGAAATCGATAATTTTTTGCTGATCATCGTCTAAAAACATTTGTGGTAGATTTTTGTTGATATTTTTTAGAGAAATTTGTTGGACTTTGTATTTGACACTTAAAATTTCTTCTTTAAATCCTGCTACAAAATAAGATAACCAGTTTGTTAAATCTTTGTCTTTATTATATTTTTCGCCATTATTTATGGCATTGTAGTAATTTTCTCGGTTTAGATTGTAATAATCTTCTAGTGCAAATAATTTGCGAAAATCAAAACCTGTTTTGTATAAAACTAAAGTAGATATGGCTCTTGCAACCCGACCATTACCGTCTGAAAATGGATGAATGGCGGCAATTTCTTGGTGAACTATACCTGCGATAATTACGGGATTTGTATTTAATGTCTCCTTACTTGTTAGCCATTCAATTAATTGTGAAACTAGTTTAATAACTAAATTGGCTGATGGAGCAGTGTAGATTACTTTTTTGTTTAGTCCCATAAAATGGCGAACCACGTATACTGGACCTTTTCTAAATGACCCTGAAGATTCTTTTGATAGTGTATTTTGGGTGACATATTTGTGAATTTGTAGCACGGTTTTAACTGTAGTTTTTCGATTGGTTTTTGCTATTTTATCGATGTATTTTAGGGCTGTTAGATAATTTTTGACTTCATAAATATCACGATCAGAAGCATCAATTGATTTTCCGGCGATTATAGCTTCGACTTGATTTATATTTAGTTGGTTTCCCTCGATTGCAGTGGAGCTTTGAGACATTCTGGTCAAGGCAATACGACGAAGTTTAATTTCAGCAGAAGGCAGAATTTTAGCATGATCAATAATACTTTTACATTCGGAAATTGTAGTTAAGTCATTGACAATAGAATTGGTTAAGGTGTATTTTGGTTTAAACATTTTATAGAATATTATATCATTTTATACCTAATCGCGCAATAATCGCGCAATAATCGCGCAAACAAATTATATATTATCAGCAAAGATTTTTTCGCGGGATTTAAAATAGGAAAAACCAGCATAGAGCGTTAGTATCGAGACTGTTAGAGCGATAGAAAGACTTAATAAGTTGGGACTGCCTCCTCCAAGTACGGTTTGGCGATAGGCATTAATAATTACGGCCATGGGGTTAAGTTGGAAAAATATTTTAAATTTGTCAGGAACAATGTCGGCGGGATAAATAACGGGGGTTAAATAAAGCCAGAGGGTAATTATGAGTGTGAGTAAATATTGGATATCGCGATAGAGTAGATTGCTGGCAGCAAAAAAAAGTGATAAACCAAGGGTAAATATTTGTTGGATAAAAAAAATGGGGATAACCCAAAGAATGTTTAGATTGATGGGTATTTGATAAATTATCATATAAATAATGAGGATGATTAGGGCAAAGAGAAAATCGATGATTTTGGCGATAATGGTTGATAACACTAAAATAGTGCGAGGAAAATAGACCTTGGTGATGATTGAGGCGGAACCGACAAGGGAGGCAGCTGAAGAAGAAAGCGAGTTGGCAAAGAGATTCCAAGGTAAGAGGGCGACAAACAGAAAAATAGAGTAGGGAATATTTGAGGCGGCGTTGGTGGGAATACGAAGTATGATGGAAAAGGCAAAGGACATAACTAACATTTGAGCCAAAGGATTTAGTATTACCCAAAAATAACCTAGAATTGATTGTTTGTAGCGTGATTTGACTTCGCGACCAACCATTTGCCAGAGAAGCTCGTGCCACTTGATGATGTTTTTAATTTCGTTTAGTAGTTCCATTGATAAGATTATAACTTAAATGAGGTAGTATACTAGATGAATGATAGTCACAATGGGTGGTGGTTCGGGGATGCCGATTGTAAATCAAGCTTTGGTTAAGGCTGGTTTTAGTGATATTAATTCAATTGTGACAACTTTTGATAGTGGTGGTGACACTGGGAGAATTCGGACTGATGAACGAGGATTAGTTTTGGCTTTTTCTGATTATTGGCGGTCTCTCATGTCATTGTGGAACGATGGCGAACAAAAAAAATATTGGCAAGAAATGTTAAAGTATCGTGATGGACGGGGAAGAAATTTTGGGAATTTATTTTTCCAATTTATGGCGGAAAGGGCGGGAAGTTTGTCAAAAGTTGATAGTTTATTCTCGACACTGACGCAAGCAAATTTGTGTGGTCGGGTTATTCCAGTAGCACTTGACCCAGTTGATGTTTGTTTTGCAACAAAATCTGGTAAAAAGTATATTGGTGAACACAATATGGATGACCAAAGAATGTCGCTGGACATGATTGATAAGGTTTGGTTGTCGACCGAAATTGAGGCGAATCCTGAAGCGATACAAGTGATTAATAAAGCAGACTTGATTATTATTTGTCCAGGGAGCTTGTATGGGTCGGTGCTGACAAATTTTTTACCAAGAGGAATGCGGGGGGTAATGGAGAAAACCAGTGCTAAAAAGATATTGTTTACTAATATTATGTCGGTTTGTAATGAAACAAATGGATTTGATCAAGATAATTATGTTGAGATTATTAATAAATATATAAAGGTAAAATTTGATGAAATTGTGATGAGTGATTTTAAATCGGTGAATAAAAAGCTATTAAATAATATTTTGGAATCATATGCAAACGAACATTCAAGGCCGATTAAATATCATAATAAAAGTATTAGCAAGACGTCGATAATTGATTTGTTGGCAGTTGATGAGGTAAATTTGAGATTACGTCACAGTGTTGATAAACTAGCAAAATATTTTGCTAAAATGGACTATGTCGCAAAGGAAAATTAAGAAATTAAAAAAACAGGTTGAACAGATGGCAATTGTAAAAACTGAGATAACAACTAAATTTGACGGATTTATAGCCATTGTCAAGAGTAACTGGAAATTTTTGGTGGGACTGTGTGTTGGTGTTGCTGTCCTATATCTAAACTCTTTAAATGGTAATTTTGTGTCTGATGATTACGCGACCATTACCAATAATCCTCTGATTGGTGATTTTGGTTTTGCTATGTCTGGATCGATTGTTTCTCTATCCAATTATTTAATTTTTAAAATATTTGGATTTGCTGGTTCATTCCCCTACCATTTGTTTAATTTATTGGTGTATCTGTCTGTCATCGTATTGGGTTTTGTGTTCATGTATCTGGTAACTCGACAAAAAATTATTACTCAAATTGCTACTTTGCTATTTGCCACCATGCCGTTACACGTTGAGGTCGTATCGTGGATTTCGGGAAAACCATATTTGATTATGGCGTTAGCTTTTTTAATATCGATAATACTTTTTATTAGTTATATAAAAACTGACGACAAAAAATATATCTTTCCACTGTTGGCATCAATCGCATTGAATTTATTTGTCGATAAGATACGTTTTTTCTCATTTGTTTTTGTAGCGATAATTTACGCAATCACATATGACTGGAAGAGAAAATACAAAATTGGTTGGGCAAAGTTCTTATTGGTTGGTCTAGTGTTTATTACTATCATTGGATTTTGGGCTTGGCCTGCCATAATGGTGCGGATTACGGCGGTAAACTCTGGTATAAATGCTTCTGGTGGATTATTTTATAATCCTTTTTTCCAATACCCTACCTCGATTGCCAAGTATCTACAATTGATGTGGTTCCCTATTGATTTGACTCTGTATCACACAATGTATATTTTTCCAAATTGGTTAAATTGGGCATTAATTTTGTTGTACATTGTAATGGTTGGATATTTTTACTTTAAAAACAAAAATTATTTTTTTATTTTAATTTTTATATTTGCGGCGGCGGCACCATCGATGGCACCAGTAAAAGTTAGCTGGCTGGTTGCAGAACGGTATTTATTTTTGGGTTCAATGGGCTTTTGCCTATTTTTGGGGTATATCATTTATGACTTGTCCAAGTACTTTAAATTAATTTCGAGTGTATTGTTTGTGTTAATATTAATATTGTCAGTGATCAGAACATACCTCCGTAATCAAGACTGGCAAACAAACCATAATTTGTGGGTCAATACCTGTCAGGTATCACCAAATTCACATAACGCCTGGAACAATATTGGGGATGATTACGATAAATTGAAAGATTATCAAAATGCAATAAAGGGTTTTACCCAGTCGACAATTGTCAAGCCAAATTATGCCGATGCTTATCATAATCGGGCAAACATTTTTTTTAAAATTGGCAGACTTGATTTGGCCCGCGAAAGCTATGAAACAGCAATTAAGATTAATCCAAACTTATTTCAAACTTATATGTCGCTGGTGCAAATTGATCTTAATGAAAAAAATATGGAACGCGCTATGCAGGATGCGACTAGGTTGTTGCAGTTTGATCAAATGAACCCACAATCATGGTACATAATGGGAATAGTTCAGGTCCAATTTGGTGAAATCGAAAATGCCCAAAAGAGTATGACAAAGGCTCTGGAATTGGCTCCTGGCTACAAATTGGCGAATGATGCTTTGATTCAGCTTAACTCGAAAACCTAGATTTTTTTATAAAGACCGATTATAGATTGTCCAATAGAGGGAAATAATTTGGCCAAGATTCTAGAAAACAGTTTGCCAGTAGTGCTTAGATTGACAATGTCGGAGGAGAAATTGACCTGACTAAATTTGTGATGGTCGAATAATTGCTGGAGACTATTTCGGGTAAAGTAGCGAATGTGACCGCAACTGTCCTCATAATTCGGAGAAATTTCAATTATTGGATTAATTCCCAATAATAAAAATATGCGACGACCAAGAGAAGCAATGTTCGGTGTTGATAACAATAAATGTCCACCCGATTTTAGTACACGGTGTATTTCCTCAAGAAAATAGTCGGTATCGTATATGTGTTCGATTATTTCTCCTATTACCACCAAATCAAAAGAATTTTTTGCAAAAGGAAATGGTGTTTTGTCGTCAAAAAAGTATTGTGTAGCCGCTATCTTATTTTTTATGGCGCGATTAACTGACTGGGGGTTGCCATCAATACCGTATAATTTGGTTGTTTTATTCTTAAACAATTTGAGAAAGGTGCCATCATAACAGCCGATGTCTAAGATTTTTTTATTGTCTAGATCGAGAGTGGAAGCTAGTGATAACATTATCTGGAATCTGGGGGTGTCGTGTTTTAATTTTAAAACATCTGGCTTGGAATAGAGATTGGAATAGATGTTTTTCATTTGAGTATTTTGTTGATGTGATCTAACTCTAATTTACCAATATGTTCCCACGAATATTTACCTAAAAGTTTTTTGCCTGGTAGGTTAACAAATTGTTTGTGTTTAAATATTTCAATTAATTTTTGGGCAATCTCTCCAATTGAACCAATGGGATACGAATAAATTTCATGGTACTTGTACAAGCTCCTATATGGCAAGAGATCATAGGTGATGGCAGGTAGACCACAGCTGACGGCTTCGAGTAGAGCAATTCCAAAACTCTCACTCTTGCTCTGACTTAGAAATATAAATGTTTTGGAGCTTTTGATGATGGAGTATTTTTTGATACCGATTTGAAAACCCAAAAATTTTACATTTCGAGTCAAATTGTAGTCATTGATTTTTTCTTTAAATTTTTTAATAGTTGGACTATCACCTGAACCCATTATGGCAAGAGTAAAGCTAGGATATGTCTTGGTGATAATTTTGAGAACTTCTAGCAAGTCATAAATGCCTTTGGTTTCATTGATTCTACCAACATACAGTGAGTCGTAATTGTATTTTGGGGATTTTTTGGCGAGTCGTAGAGTATCCGTTTCAATCGCATTGCCAGTGACGGCTAATTGCCTTAATTTAAAACCATTTTTATGTAAATAATTTTTAAGATCCTCTGATATTACAAAAATTAAATCGGCTTGCCTGAGTAAAACTAAACTGAAATGAAAGAATATCCATGCCAAAAGGCGAACAATGGGATTACCGGGGTCAAACAGAGGAACAGTGTTGTCAAAGATGGTTGCCCATATGGTCTTTTTGCGAAAAATTTTGAGGATAAATGGAATTAAAGTTAGATTTAATACTGATGATTGAGAGTAGATAATATCAAAGTCAGATTTAATGATTTTTTTTATATTTACCAAAGCTTTTATATTTTCCGTTAAGGCAAGAATAATATATGTAAACTTGCTTATATTTCCTGAATGTAATGTTTTGTAAAACGATTGTTGTTTGCTGTAGGTATAAACATCGTCAATTGTATTTAGTGGATATATTTTGTCGGGGCAGAGAATATAGAGCTGATAACCCTGGCTTTGAAAATATCTATATTTGGTAAGAAGGTGTGGAAACAAACCGTCAGAAACTAGAGTCACACCGTTGATAAGAATCTTTTTATTTTTGATCATAACGGGTTAGTAGTTTGTCTAGCTTTTGAAAATAGTTGGGGTCGTCAAAATCAAAGTTTTTTATTTTATGATTAGTTATTACTTTGTGTTTAATAAATTTGGCTGGAACCCCGCCGTAAATTTCGTGAGATGGAATATCTTTGGTGACAACTGAGCCAGCAGCAATGATGGCTCCATCACCAATAGTGACTCCCCGTAAAATTATGACTCCAAAACCGATGTAAACGTCGTTGCCTATTGTGATAGTGCGGATATCGTTGACGGTATCAGTATGCTTGTAGTGTGATGCAGTAAAGGGAGAATTTATTTCGTTATTAAATTTGTAATTGAAGAAATTTTTGTAGTTATGTTGGTGGCTGAGAGCGGCAAAGTTTTGAGCAATGGAACAAAATTTACCAATTTTGATATGGGAAAGATGAAAGGGTGAATGAAGGTAGGTGTAATCCCCTATTTCGACATTTGGACCAAATATAGTATAACCATAAATAGTGCTGCCTTTATGAAATATGGGTTTATAAATTAATATCGAGAAATAGTGACGCAAAAATAGTGGGAGTTTTGAAAAAACTACGAAAGCCACAAATTCAATTTTATGGTGGATATAAATTTTATAGTTGGTTATACTCTATTATATAATAGTCTATGGTTAATATTAATTTAGGTTCGGGACCGTTCTCTGCTGTCGGGTGGATAAATTTTGATTACGGACTATTGCCACTATTGGGTAAATTAAATTTGACAGGTTTGGTGTCAAGACTTGGCTTGTTGGATAAGTCGTATGTTATTAAATGGCCTAAAATTAGGTATTTTGACATTAGAAGGTCATTGCCATTGAAATCAGATACGGTTGATAACATCTATTGTTCTAATGTTTTGGAACATTTTGAAAAGTATGAGGCAGAAAAAATTTTACGAGAATGTCGTCGAGTGCTGGGGAGAAAAGGATTGTTGCGGGTAGTCTTGCCCGATATTAGAAAACTGATGGTAAATTATAAAAACAGTAATGAATTTTGTCAAGAATTTTATGGATATGACAAGGATGTAAGCAAGTTTTCAAATATATTTATTCGAGGTCATCAGTGGATGTATGATGTAGAAATGTTTGTAAAATTATTATTAAAATGTGGTTTTACCAAGGTAAATGTTGTTACTTATAAACAAGGTAATTGTCCAGATATTGATGTTTTAGATTTACCAATTCATGAACGACTGTGTTTTTATGTTGAAGCTACAGCCTAGAATAGTATTGATTGGTGGGACGGGGATGGTGGGGACGGTATTGCAAGATCAATTAAAAAAAGATAAGACTGATTTTGTGCTAGTTGGCAGAGATGTAGCAAATTATAATTTTTTGAAAGATAAAATTAAACCAGGAGATATTGTGTATTATTTGGCAACGGAAAATAAGTCGAGTAAGTGGGAAGATTTTTATAAGGTAAATGTAGTTGGTGTTAAAAATATTGTAAAAATTTGTAAAAAAATAAGTGTTGCAAAACTAATTTATGTATCAACGGTGATGGTTTTTGATAAAGATGGTATTGTTCGTAAAAATAATACAGGAAATTTTTATATTGATTCTAAAGTGATGGGATTGAAATATATTAAAAATAATTTGGATAAAAATTTTTATATTGTATATCCTGGTGTGGTTTTGTATAGAGATTTTAGATATAAAAAACAGATTAGAACAACTATCGATAAAATAAAAAATTATCTAGGGTTTTTTACCCAAGGGGGTTTGATGATGATGGTGGGGAGTAATAAACGTAAATTTAAATATATTTATATAGATGAGTTGGTTGAAAGATTGTTAAATTTAGATAATCACAAAGAAGTTATGGCGGTAACTGGGGAAATGACGGTAAGACAATATATAGGATTGGCTTCCAAAAGAACTAGGTTTTGGTCTTTTAGAATACCGAGTGTAATAACAAAAATAAGAAACTTATTCTATAAAAATAAATTAATTTTGGAGTGATTTGTATAGATTGAGTAACGAATTAAAGTTTTTGGTAGAAAAGTTGTTTAGGGCGTAGGTCCGACAATTCTTTTTTAAGAGAATGACCTTTTTAATATTTTTTTGGAAATTTTTAATAGTTGGTTTAAACAAAATTGAAACTTTGGGACTTAAATTTTCGGGTATGGCACCAAGATTTGAGCCAAGGACTGGTAGTCCACAAGCGACAGCTTCCATGGCCGTACGACCCCAACCTTCGGCATATAAACTAGGGAATAATAATATATCGTTTTGCTGGTAAATAGTATGCAATTTGGAATAAGGAATATCGCCAAATGTTTTTAAATTATTTAATTTTAATGATAATAAATAGTGGTATTGGGGTCCATTGCCGACAATATTAAATTGATATAAGGGGAACAGTTTTGCTAATTTTACAATGATGTTGACGCCTTTTTGGTGAATGAGTCGGGCGATAAATAAAAAATTTAGTTTGTCATTTGGTTTACGTTTTGCTGGCTTGAATCTGTTTAAATCAACCCAGTGATAATAGCGGTCAATAATATTTGGATTAACCCCCCATTTTTTTAGTTGCAATATTGATTGATTTGATTGGGTTAAAATTTTGTCAGACTTGTTTAATATTTGGCAAATTATTTTGTAAAAAAAACCACTAAAGTTGACGTTGTCGTATGTTGAATAAATGTTGACAATTAGTGGCCACTTATATATTGATTTTAATATATAGCCGATTATGGCGCTATTTAGTCCATGGGCATGAATGATATTTTTTGATTTACGGTATTTAAATGAAATAATAATTGAGACGATTAGTAAATATGGAGTGAGATAAATTAAATTTAACAAGGGATATTTTTCTAGTTTGTGAAATAGATTGTGACCAAAATGGGGAATACGAAATATTTTATTGTATTTTGTTTTAACATGAAATTTAGTTTTGGCATTAGTGGTGAGTGGAGTATAGGTAACAACAACTGTTTTTAATTTATTTTTGGTACTGATATCAATTAAATCGGAGAGATATGTTTCGACACCACCTATATTTGGGCTAAAAAAAGGGGTAATGTGAATTATCATTATTGTCTCCAATTTGTTCTTGACTGAGTAACGCTAAACCCTAATAAATATAAAATTGAGACATAAAGATAACAATACAAAGTAATAATGCAGGCAAGTGGATGAAAAGCCCAGGCAATATCAGGTTTTTTATAATAACCCCTTATGGTGGTTATTAGCATGGGGATAATAGATATTACATAAAAAATAAATTTAAAATTATTTTGAATATATTTGGTTTTATAATCAAATGATCTTATATTTTTGTATTGATAGTAATCTTTCAGTCGTCGCGTTTGTTTTCGATAAAATTTGGAAACTGAAGATTCGCACCAGGTGTGGATAATACTATTTTTGGTTTTAGCAAAATATAATGGCTGATTGGTAGAATTTAATTTTTGGGAAATAATATCGATGTCAAATAAATAGTTACTGGTAAAATTTGGTTTGATAAAATTGGTACGAAAAACTGTCCCGTTGGCGCCAATAGTTGGTATTAGTTTATTTGGTTCTAATTTAATTTTTAGATAAGTTTTAAATTCTTTTTGCATTAGTTTTAATGAAGTCCATTGGTTGTTAATTATATTTTTTCGGTCTGATATCCCGATAATAAAAGTATAGGGATCATTGGCACCAATTAGAGCACTGTAGCGTTCAATAAAACCAGAATTTTTTCGATAGGTAAATTCCCATGGTTCGGAACCAATTAGAGTATTGTCATCTTCGAGCGGTTTTATCATTTGAGACAACCAATTTGAGGTAGGGAGAATGTTGTCAGAATCAATAATTGCAACATATTTACCGTTGGAGTTTTTTAGACCAATGGCTTTGCCTGCTTCGGCGGTTTTAAATTTGTTTTTAATTATTGTGCAATTATATTTTTGGCAAATATTTAGAGTTTTGTCGGTTGAGCCACCGTCGGCAACAATAATTTCATATCTTTTATATTTTTGTTTATTTATCGATTCAAGACAGTTTAATATAACTTTTTCTGAGTTTAGGGTAGCGATAATAATTGTTATTAATGGTGGTTTAAATAAGTCTGGCATATTTGTGAACTTGGGTAAATAACCAATAGTCGAGAGGCAAATCAAAATATTTATATTTCCACCTTAATTTTACGATAATTAAGGTAATTTTGTATGTAAATTTAAATATAAATTTACCAATTTTTGAGTTAATTCTTTGACTCAACATGTTTATGGAATCCAAGTCCATTAGTCCAAAAATATATTGAGTTAGCATGGCAGTCATGGTGGCTTGTTTGGGGGTAATCCATTTTTGCCGTAATACAGACTGAAAAGCATCTTCAGGTGACATTAAATAATTGCTCCAACCGACCAAGGTTTTGGGGGCGATATATCCAAAACTGACGGCACGGTGGAACATTGGGGCACCAGGGTAAGGAAGAAAAACATAGTAGGTATAGCGGTTGGTGGTAGATATTTTTAGGAGTTTGTCGATTAGTGATAGGGTTGATTTGTATTCGTCGGCAACAAATATCTTGTTTTCGGAAGAATTTTTTGACCAAGGGAGACCAACTAAAAATGAATATAATATTTTTATTTTATATTTGTGACAGAGTTTGGTAAAAGTTATAATTTCCTCTGCATTCATATCCTTTGAAATTAAATCCAATGCTTTTTGATTGCCACTTTCAGCTCCCGTTAAAATCATGGCACAGCCTGTTTTTTTCATGAGCTTCCAAGTTTCGGGTTTAAATTGGGATAACTGTCGGACTCGTCCATTAGCATTTCCCCATTTTATGTTTAATTTATATTTGACCAATAGTTTACACAAATCACTGACACGCTTCTCATTGACAAAAAAATTGCTATCATAAACTGCAATAGAATCAACTTTGTATTTTTTTATAAGAGTTTTCCATTCCTTAAATATATTTTGAGCAGAGAGTGCAGTCCAATGTCGTTTATTGACTACTTCTTCGACACAAAAACCGCAGCGATGAGGACAGCCATAACTACTAATATAGGGCAAGGTTTTAACACCATATTCGGTGCCCCAAAGACATTTGTCAATATTAATAAGATGGTAAGGTAATGGTGGCATATCATCAAGTTTTACTGGAGTGGAATCGGGAGTAGTAATGATTTTATTTTTATATTTATAAGTTAAACCGTTTATGGATTTTAGATTTTGTTTTTTTTCTAGGGCGTGAACAAGTCGGGGAAACGTTTTATCACCCTGACCCCGAACAACTATATCGATGAATTTGTTTTTTACCGTCTGGATGGGCAGTATTGATGGGTGCCAACCACCCCAAATAATTGGTATTTTAGAAAATACTTTTTTAAATTGTTTTGATATTTTTAGACCATCATAAATTTGAAATCCCGTCATAGCACTAACACCAAGGCAAACAACTTTGTTTTGTTTGGTGTATTTTATAATTTCTTTAATTGAATTATTTTGTAAAAACGGAGCATAAATTTTGACCGTGTATCTTTCTTTGTCAAGAATTCGGGATATGGCTAATAGGGCTAAAGGTACGCCTTTCCATGGACGATGATAAGGAAAAGGGGTAGGAAAATATAGTATAACTGATGGTTTAGGGAGTTTTGGGGAAGTCTTGAAGTTTTTTGAGGTATTTAATGGCATAGTTAAAAAGATAAGAAACGTCATCAACATTTCTGATACTAGCTATT
>MNZO01000045.1:0-5950 GCA_001873665.1 Candidatus Shapirobacteria bacterium CG2_30_35_20
TTTTTCTCTTTCTTGGTCGCCAACAATAATATATTTAACAGAATATTTTTGCAGTAAAGCCAAAGCTTCAGCCGAATCTGTGGTTTCATAAATTGTGGTGACGTCGGTACTGCGAACTCCTGGGCCATCAAAGCCACCACGCCACAACCACTCGTGAACCAGCCAACCTTCGACGGTTGGCAGGCCGGTGGCTGAGGATATTTGATTATATTTGGTATACGAATCACCAACTGCCTCCAAAATATACGGTTGTCTGGTGATATTGGTGTTTAACCAATTGATAACGGCAAAATTGTCGGGGAATTGGTCTTTTAAATAATCGGTACCAGTAAGTCCCCAGTATTGTTTTTTGGGATGATTGTCGCCATATGATTTTATGGCAAAGTAGGGATAAATTAAGTGAGCAATTAAAATTACAAAAAATAATAGTCGATAGAGAATTGATTTTCTGAATTTGACTAAAATATAGCCTGAGACCAGGGAATACATAATAAAAGCCTGATAAACTAACTTGAACATGGTGTTGGCCCGACGATGCTCAAAAATATAAATGTCTTTGACATATATTATTTCGGGAATAATAATTAAAATGGTGGCGACAATAATTAGGGATATGGCAAAAATATCGGCTGAAGTGATTCCATCGAGATTGCCACGCATTCGCCTATGGCGAATGCTCGCAATGACGTAAATTACAAACGGTAAGGATAATAACCAAAAACCACCATATAAAATAGATAATTGCCAGAAGGGAGAACGAGCATCGACCAATTTAATCCCCTCGGCCATGGGGGTGAAATTTAAAGCGTAGGGTAGGGTAAATAAATACCAAAAAATAATTGTTAACACCCCGGTGACTAAAGTAATAAAAATATTTTTTTGAAAAAGTAATAAAAATATGCCAAAAAATAAACCATAAACAGCAAAATCCCAGGCATTGGTCATATAGGCGATAGATAGTAATAAACCAGACCCTAAAATCAATTCAAAATCGATTTTGGCTTTTTTGTAAGTTTGTGAATAGGACAATAAAAATGCCAGAAAAAATAAAACCAGGGGAATGTCGTTGACATGGCCATGAAGATCTGACACCACAAAACTATAGAGAGGAAATTCGTGAATAGTTTTGTTATTAATATCAGGGTCAAAACCAATAAAACGGGTAGCATCAGGGTACCAATAGCTTTCGGCAGATTTTTGAATGGTTTGTAAATTAAAATGATTGTTGTTGGTGGTGTAATTTATTTTTAATATTTTGTAAATAGGGTGGAGGTTGCCACCAAAGGTTAAAAGTAGGGCGGAAAAAAGACCAGCGAGTAAAAATGATTTGTGTTTGGAGGCCAGATTTGCCACTAAAGAGAACGCCGAGGTGAAAACTAATGAACACAAAGTGGCGATAGATAAATTATAGGTAATTGATGAAGGAATGGAGGAAACCTTGGTTAAAAGAGCAAATATTAAGTGACCAAAGTAATAATAGTTGATGGGTGAGCCGGCATACCACATATCGGCCGGTGGTAAAAATTGGGTACGTAAGGCGGAATTTACAAACCCCCAATCCATATATTTTTCCAAACCTTCAATATCAGGAGCAGATGATCGAACGATTGACCAGGCGACTAAAACAACAAAAAAAAGTATTTCTTCTAAAAGAAGAAACTTAAATATTTTTTGAAATGTTTTTTTAAAAAGTGACCAATTTTTTTTGATAAAAAGGTGATAAATATTAAGTAAATTAACAAAAAGTAAAACACCAAAAATTGAAATATTGGTGAATGGCAAAAGTTTGATAATGCTAAGACAAAAAATAATGTAGGTAATGATAGAAAGTGACAAAATTTTGGCAAAAATATAACCGCGGTCGAAAAATTTGGGGAAAATGGAAAAGGTGAGGGGTAAAAACGAGAGAGCAAATAAATTGATGGTTAGCCACCAAAAAACAATGAATTTAAAATCCGAAAGGAACATAGGTAGTTATTATTTTAACAAGAAACCAAAGTAAAAAACCAATAAAGGCACCACCAAACATATCAACGGGATAATGAAAACCAACTAGAATGCGAAAGGTCAGCAGCGGGATAACAACAGCTAAAAATATGGTAGGAGAAATAACCGCGTATTGAAGGGTAAAAAGAAAAAAATAGGTGGCTTTGATGGTGTGACCTGAGGGAAACGAACCTGTTTCATACCACGATTCGACTAGTCCTGCTGGCACATGAGAGTGATGATTAAAAAACGGTCTTTTCCACAAGGCATGGCTCTTGCCATATTTTTCAATTAATTCTCCTAATATGGTCGCAATAAGTAATTGCCAAAAAATATTTATATCTTTAAAAACTAGAAGAAATGAAATGAATATAAAAAAAATCCAAATAAAATAATTTAGAAAAATCATAAGGGCAGTGCTGTAGCGAAACTTATTTATTATCTTGAGCAGATCAAATGGTGGTTGCCAAAAGAGCATAATGAGATAATTGTATCAATGAAAATATTAATTGGGCTAACTTATTACTGGCCAAACATTTCGGGGGTGTCGGTGTATGCACAGTTGTTAGCCGAGGAACTAGCCAATAAAAACCATAAAATAAGAGTCATTTGTGCAAAATCACCCCCCGACCCTCTCTTTGAGCAAAGAGGGGGAGCAGAAATTTTTAGAATTAAAGGTTTGCCTATTGGCAAGGGGTTTATTATGCCTAGTTACTGGTATAAATCGATAAAGCAAGTTAGATGGGCGGAAGTTATTAATTGCCATTTGCCATCGATTGAGTCTTTTTGGTTGGCACTGTGGGGAAAAGTATTTGGCAAAAAAGTGGTGGTAACCCATCATTGCGAATTTATGTTGACTGGTCTTTTGTCAAATAAATTAATTGCAATTTTGTCGTGGCCGATTCATTTTTTTGTATATTTATGGGCTGATAAAATAATTGCTTATACTGAGGATTATGCGAATAATTCGAGTTTTTTAAAAATTTTTAAAAATAAGTTGGTGTTTATTTTGCCACCGATTAAGATTAATAAAATTTCCAATTTCCAATTTCCAATTTCCAAAAAATACATAATTGGATATGTGGGGAGAATTGCTTGGGAAAAGGGGCTAGACCGATTGATAGAAATTATTCCGAAATTCAAAAAAGAATTTAGTGAAGACTTTGAAATGTGGTGGATTGGTCCCTATAAAAACGTGCAAGGTGATAACTATTACGAAAATTTCCAATTTCTAATTTCTAATTTCCAAAAAGAAATCAAATTAATTGGGCCGATTGAACATGATAATTTAAATAAATATTATGCCAAAATGGATTGTTTGGTGTTGCCGAGTACTGATAATTTGGAAACTTTTGGTATAGTTCAGGCCGAAGCAATGCTGTGTGGTGTGCCAGTAGTAGCGTCAAATTTACCTGGGGTACGAGTCCCGATAACGATGACGGGGATGGGCGAAGTAGCCAGTATTACTGACAATAACGATTTGGCTAACAAAATAATAAAAGTATTAAAGAACAGAAATAAATATATAAAAAATGCCAAAAATTTGGAATTATTTGATTATAAAAAAACGGTGGATGAATATGAAAAAGTATTCAGAATTGATTAAAAATTATTCGATAAAATTTTTAATAAAAGCATTTTGGGGTGAAATTAAAAGAAAAATATGGCGAGAATATATTTATAATTCATATTCACAAAATTATGAAGATTTGATATTGAAAAAATATTTCAATCTCCCCCCAGCCCCTCTTTGACAAGAGGGGTGACAAAACGTTATTTGGAAATTGGAGGTTATCATCCAACACGCTTAAGTAATACCTATCGTTTGTACAAAAAGGGGTGGACAGGAGTGGTGGTAGAACCAAATCCTGAGGTGAAAAATTTATTTAATAAAATCAGACCTAAAGATAAATTTTTAAATATTGGAGTTAGTGAAGATGGGGGAAATTTAAAATATTATAGATACTTAATACCCGCATTAAATAGTTTTGTAAAAATTAATAATGGTCATAAAATAATTGAGATAAATAAAATACAAACTTTAAAAATTGGTGATGTTGTAAAAGAAAATTTTGATTTGGTTTCAATTGACACTGAGGGTTTTGATACATTGATTTTAAAAAGTTGGCCATGGGGAAAATATAAGCCAAAAGTGATTTGCGTTGAGACGGGTGTGGATAAATTACTGAAAAGTAGGGGGTATAAACTAGTAAAAAAAACTAAAGATAATTTTATTTATTGTTCCTGAAAATTAATACCTTGGGGTGGTCGTAGACGGAAAAGGCTTCTTCGGCGGTATCATCACGAAAATAAATGCCAGGGTAAAGACAATTAATTTTTACAAACCAACTGCTGTTGTGTGGCATATTGGTGGGACCAAAATAGTAACAGTTTTTGATAAAGGGAAGATTAAAACCGGGGTATGAATTTATTTCTAAAATTTTACTATAGTTTATTTTACCAGAAAACAAGTCTTGATAATATTTTGAGGTAAATGGATATAGTTTTGGAACTAGAGGAATAGAAGCCCAGAGGCGATTGCTTGACATTATGATATAGTCTGCCGAATCAATTTGTGAATATAGTTTATCTATTTTTTGGGGTGTGTCTGAATCATATGGACTAAGAGTAACTTGATGGTATATATTTGAGAAAAAATTTTGAATTGGTAATGGAAGTGGGTCATCCCAATATTCATTGGTGATAGTTGATTGAGGGGAAATGTTTTGATAAATCCAATCAGAGGCATCAACTCGAGCGTGATTATGTGAATAAATGTTGAGAAATGAAAAGCCGTAAATAAAATGGAATACAATAATTAATATGAAATAAACCGTTTGTTTTATGAATTTTGATAAATACCCAAAAACAAAAAGGATAAAAGGATAAATTGGTAAAAAATAGCGCATAGTTGGGGTTAGGGTTGAACCTTGATATAAAATCAAAAACACGACCCAGATAAAAGCTAATGCAACATATTTATAACGAAATATTTTTCTAAAATTAATTATGGTTAAGATAACAAATCCCAAACTTAAAGGAATGCCGAGTCCCCAAAAAAATATATTTTGTAAGGGAAATAATAATTTTGTTTTTGAAAGCCACTGAATGCTGGGAGGGAAATAGATTGAGGGAGTTGACATGCTTTGCAACTGTTTAATATTGTCAATAAATTGAGAGTTGATTTTAAACACTCCGTCAAAAATGTAAGGCTGGAAAAGGTGAAAAACAACAAAAGATAACAGAGCACAGATAACCGATAAACGAATTAAGGCAAAATATTTTTTATTTTTGATGAAATTTAACAATAAAAATAGACCAATAATGGGGGCAAAATAGAGAGCGGAGATTTTACAGGCGAGAGCTAATCCAAAAGTAATGGCTGCGAAATAAAATTTATCATAGACCATAAAAATAAAAGTGGCTAAAATAAATGTTGACAGAAAAGTGTCGACGGCATAAAAGTGAGAAAGTTGGATGGGTAACACTGTAGTGGCATACAAAATTGAAGGCAAAAAAACTAATTTAGATTTCTTGGAAAATAATTTTTGGGCAAGAAAATAGAGCAAAAAGATATTTAAAGAATCAAAAATTACCGATAAGCTACGACCGACTAAAACTATATTTTCGTAGTTGTCTAAATTAAATAATACAGAGAGGTATTTTGTTATAAAAACAGGAAAAGTGCCATAGACAAAAAATTGATAAGAGGGGTAGTTGTAGGGATTTAGGGGAGAAATTTTGTTGTCAAAATATTCAAATATTGATGTTGGCAATTTTATATCGTTGGTGACCATGGTCAAAAATCGCTCGTCGGGATGAAGATGTTGACCCGAATCCCAATTGAGACCATAAAGACGGAGGGTTATTGCTAATACAAATATTAGTAAAACAATAATTGAATTTTTAATTTTAAATTTAAAATTTTTAATCAATTTTTAATTTTTAATTTTTAATTTTTTCA
>MNZO01000045.1:5968-25083 GCA_001873665.1 Candidatus Shapirobacteria bacterium CG2_30_35_20
AAATCGAAGACGGTAAAGGTTTCTTCGGCTGATTCGCTACTATTTTTGGTTTGATAAATTAATTTAAAATTTGAGGAAAAAAGGGTTTGATAATAATTTTGGGAATAGGGAAACAGAGGGTTATTTTGGTTTTTGAAAACTCGACGACTGGGGATTAAGACATAGTCGACCGTTGATAATAAGTTGTCTAACTGGATTTTATTTTCATAATTATTATCTAAAGTATAAAAATCAAAATTTATAATATTGATGTCAGGACGCAATTTTAGGTCGGCGACATTGCCTGATTCGGATAAAATAGCCGAGTTTTCGGGTAAATTATTGTTTGTCCAATTGGTAGCTAATATGCGTGGATTGGGGGAAAAATATTGGCAGAAAAATAAAAGACCAGGCAAAATACAAATACTAGTAACCAGTAACTGGTAACGAGATTTAAGACGGGAAATAAAAAGAGTGGCAAATAAAGGAAAGATGAAAAATATTGGGGACATAAAACGAGTCCATTTGACAAAAAGTGAACCGAAATAAACAAAGTAAATAAATATTGGTATTAATATAAACATCCAATATTTATAATTTACAATTTTCAATTTACAATTTTCAATGAATGTAATAATTCCAAAAAGGGAGAAAATAAAAATGGGAAAACCTAATACATAGGGAAAGATGTGGGTGAATTGGAAAAGATAGGGAATAGTGTTTTGAAATTGACGAGTGTAAAAAACTTCAATGGCACCAGTAGCGATTCCTGTTTCATAACGCATAGTGGAAATAAAATCATTGATATTAATAATGTTAAAGGGTGAGGAAAGTAAAAAGATAAAGGATAAAAGTAAAATAAAAAATAAAGTACTTAGATGTTGTTTTTTATACAATCCCATTAAAATTATTGGCCAAATAAAAAATAGGGCAGTTATTTTTGAGCCAAGGGCGATACCAGAATAAAGTGCAGAAAAAATAAAATATTTAAAATAAGGTTTTTGAAATATTTTGATTAAAAAATATAAATTGACAATAAAAATAAATGATAATAAACTTTCGGTGGTGCCAAAGTGAGAAATTTGAATGAGGCCGGGGGAAAAGATTAGTAATAACGTAAACAGAGCACTGAGGACAGAGGACTGAAAAAGAATTTTGACCAATAAATAGCCAAAATACAAAAGTAGTAGTGAAAAAAATGCTGAATAAAGGCGAAGTGTATAAATAGAATTTGAAAAAGTATTGGGGATGTTAATTAGTTTTAGAGAGAAATAACCTAAGTATAGGGGGAATTGACCATAGGCGAAAAAATGAGGATTTAAGTTGGTTGATGATAATTGGGAAAGGGCAGTGGCCATATTATTTTCATCGGGGTGAGAGAAATAGCCACTATTCCAATTTAGGCCATAAAAACGGGTAAATATTGACAGAATAGCCATGATGATAATGATTTTAGATGACATAGAGAATTGACATCATCATCAATCCCCAGACGAGAACGGAAAAAATAAGGGGGATATCGGTGGTAACAATACGTTCGGGACGTTCCCCACCGGAAAGCTCAAAAATAATTTGACCATAACGCATAATGCCAAAAATTACTGGTAAAAGAGTAATCATATACCATTTACGATCAAGAACAGAGGAGTAATTTTCTAACAAAAAATTATGGAGCTGACCATCAAATTGTAAAGGTTGAGCCAAAAAGGTAAACATGGCATAAGAAATTAAAGTGCAGACGGCAAACATAGTGACATAAAAACTTAAGAGTGACTTGCCATAACCATTTAAGGCTTGGCGAGAAGTACGACCACTGTTTGATAATTCACTGCGACGTTTACCACTGGCAATAAAGAGTGATAAGAAAATGACGGTTAGCATTATCCAAATGGGGAGGTGATAGCCGGTGGCAATTTCGCCAGCAAATGCTCGAAGGATAAAAAAGAAAGCAATACCAATAATATCAATAACGGCTTTTTTCTTGAATACAAATGAATAGAAATATTGCAAAACGATAAAAAGTAAGGAAATATAAAAAAAACTTTGATTAATTGAGAAAGCTAGACCTAAACCAGTAATTAATAAAACTGCAGCCGTAAATAAGGCAGTTTCCTGGGTAACATCACCCCGAGCTAAAGGTCTAAGTTTTTTGGCGGGGTGGAGACGATCGTTTTTGATATCGGCTAAATCATTGACGAGATATGAAGATGACGACAAAAGGCAAAAGGTAATAAAAGCAATGGTGCTTTGAATAAAGGTAATGGGTTCAAAAACTTTACCAGCCAAAATAGCAGCAGCAAACAAATTTAAATTTTTGATCCACTGTGTTGGTCGAAGAGCTTCAATTAGGGCTAACACATTACAATAATATCAGGAATCCGAGCAAGGTGGCGATACCACCAATAATAGTTAATGCTTGAGATGGGAATTCTACCCCAGAGATGGGCAAGATTATACGAGTAGGTGATGGACCTTGAGCAATATTACTTGTCGGAGGCGGGGTGGGAGATGACCAGACACTAGTTGGAGTTGGGGTGGGGGTACGAGTTGGAGTACGAGTGCCAGTGGGGGTATTGGTTGGTTTGCCAGTAGGAGTGGGAGTACGAGTTGGTTTTTCAGGTTTATCACAATTACATTTCATTGTTTGTTCTTTAAAACCTGAACCTGCGGTATCTATTTGGATAGTGCCACAAAAACAATTGTAATTAAAATTGGCAGGGATGGGTTCTTTTTGACAACCAGCAGCGAGGTTATCAAATTGATTTGGACACCAAAAACCATTTTGAAAACCACTGGGCATATATGTGGTTACTGGAGTAAAAGTTAGTATGTTGCAGAGGCCGTCAGCATCACGACCCTGGTACTGAGAATAATTGGGTGAACCTGCAGGCATGTTTGTAGTAACCTGAGTCGCAACGCCACCACTAAAGGTACAGACACCTGGAGTATCAAAGCCGTAAGTTTTACCATTGCAGTTACATTTATAGGGATGAGACGCATCACCTCCACGAACATAGGTTGATCCAAATACTGGATATTCATTGCATTTTTTGATACCAGCTGCATTACAAGTCATGGTTTTCATGGAGGTGCAAAAACCACCACAAGCATCACACCAGGCACCAGGATTACCATTTTTACCACATTCAGCTTGACTTAATTTTAGAGTCTCGTTTGCACCTTTAATGGGGGCGTTCATATCACCACCATTGGCGTCGGCGCAGGCTTGTCTGGCTTTGGGGTTACCAATGTCAGCACAAATTTTGTTGGTGGCTTTTTTTCGACTATCAGCGTTTTGAAAAGAAAGATAGATTGCACCAACCAAAGATAGTAATAAAAACAAGACACCAAAAATAGCGTAATATTTATTTTTCATCTTTTATTAAAAAAGTATAGTGAAAAACTTAGTGTGAGTAAAGAGGACAATAACAAAAAGTAGAGTGGATTGGTATTTCCAGTTACAGGAATGCTCGATTTAGTCGATATTTTTGCAGTTCTAATTGTGGGGACAAGAGAGGGGATAATAGTAGGAGAAACTTGGGGAATGATGGTGGCAGAAGGACTGGCGGAAAAAGAAGGGAGTTTGGTATCAATAATGATAGAAGTGGGGACAGAAATAGGGACAGAAGTAGGAACGATAGCACCAGTGCCCAATTGAGGGGTAAAACCAAGCCCGACGATGATATCAGGAACCGGGTCGTTGTGGGATAAATCGTTTTCAACCTGAGTTAATTGACCGTCAACGGAATAAACATAAATATCTTCGGTGCCAGTAGAGTTGGGAATGAAAAGTGATTTTTTGTCCTCGGTAAAACTGTTATTGAGAGAAATGTGCCACTGACCATTGCTGTCGGTTAGTGCTGACAAGGGCCAGGCTCCCTCGACATTAAGATAAACAATTGAATTGGGGCTGGGGTTGCCAGAAGCTAGGATTACTTTTCCCCATGCCAAGTTAGCCATAGATAAATTACCAGAAGGCAAGGGAGCGGTTTGAAATTTGTAATCAGATAATGATAACTCTTGACCATCAATAATGAGTTTATATTGGTATTGAGTGCTAGCCGATAGACCATCAATTCGGTAATAGTGAGTAGTCGTTTTGGTCTTAAAATTTGAAATGGTTTGGTTGTTTATATTTAAGATTGAGGAACAAGAAGATGTAGTTAAAAATGAAATATCGGCTGATTTGTTGGTTAAATTTGTTGTCTGAACACTAATCGGAGCACAGTCTCCCGAAGCTTTTGATAAGGTATTTGTGGTTTTTGCTGAGAGCCAAACACCCAAAAATAGGATGGTGAGTAATAAAATAGTGCCTAATATAGTGGGAATTCTTTTGTTTTTCATCGACGAGACTCAATTATTTTAATAACATCAGTTTTTAAATTAAAATCAATTGTTTTACCCAGTGAATTGTTTTGGGAAATCCGAGTCGAGTTAATTAAATTATCATAACTTTGGGAAACAGTAGCCACGAATAAAGTTACAAAGGTCATAATGGATATGACTAATAAATAGGGTGAAATACTATTTTTTTTCATCTGAGTTATTTTCAAAAAATATATTAATTGGTAAAACAAAACTAATTTTTCCTTGAGATTGATTTTCTTTATCCTGAGAAAAGGTGATTTGGGAGATATCGAGCAAACGACGAGCGTGGGATAGATTGTCAATCAAATTAATCGTAGACATAAAAGATGAACTGGTACTAATTTGAGTGGAAAAATAATTTTTTTTGGATTGGGTAAAATTGATTTTATCTAAAGTAATATTATTTTGAGAGGTAGCGGAATCAACCAAATTCATAGCCCCAACATAGTTTTGATGAGAAGGAAAGGCCTCCTCGACTAGAAAATATTTTTCCTGGATACTGGCGAAATTGTCCTGAGCGATAATAATTTGATCAATTTTAGCTTTTACTGTAGTTGATAAAACTTTTTTTGACCGGACATCGCCGATTAAAGCGGAAATGGTCAATAGCGTTGGTCGAACGGCAAAGAAAAGAAAAAATGAGATGAGACCAAAAGTGATTGATAATTCAAAAATTTTACGATTTTTTTCTACTTGACGTTGTTTTTCAAGGTATTTGAAGAGTGGACTTAGTTTGGAGATATTAAACTGAAGATTGGGCACTTTTGGATTTAAAATTTAACAAAATGTCAACATAATATTTTGAATCTTTTGATTTTTTTTCAATTTTACGAATATCGACAGTGTCAACTTTGGGGTTGAGGGAAAAATTTACCATCATATTGACCAAAGAATCTTCGCGATATGAATAAAGACTAAGTTGAGCTGAAGTTTTGGCAATAGTCATATTTTGAAGAAAAACATCGGGGGGTAAAGAAGAAACAATCGATTTTAAATTGATGATATAGTTTGGTTGATTTTTGTATTGAATATCAATATATTTAAGTCGGCTTTGAAGAGATAAGAATTCTTTTTCGAATTCAGTGGTACTTTCTAAAATGGCCTTTTGTTGACGAAGAACTTCGGACAAATCAGAATTCTGACGGTCAAGCCAAAAACGAGAGATGAAAGCAGAAATGACGATTAACTCAGTAAAAACAATAATGTAGCGACCAATGGTAGTTAGATAGCGAATGGTGCGGGCGAAAAAACTGTGGCTATTTGATTCATCGGGCAAAAGAGATATTTCTTTTTTGGTGGACATAGTTATACTATCAGTATAAGCTAGTTTTTAGTAAAAATGGAAGAGGCTTTTTGGAAAAAGATAATAAATTCATCTAGTTCTTTGATTTTGAATATCTTGGAAAATACAAGATAGCCAATAGCCCCATTAATTATACAAACAGAAAAAGTAGTCATAACAAAAAATGTTTTACTGGTATCAAAAACAAATTGATCAACAAGCTGGAGAGAAAGCCAACTAATTAAACCCGAAAGGATTGAGACCATAAATATTTTACCAATACGCTCAAAAATTAAAGGCCAACCACTTCCATCAACTTTTTGAATAAAAACAAACCATAAACCAAAACATTGGATTAAATTACTAAGCGAAGCACTGACAGCTAAACCGAGAATTCCCCAATTGGTGAAATTTATAAACAAATAGCTAGATAAAATATTAAAAAACAGGGAAATAAATGATATTTTTAACGGAGTTTTGGTGTCGTGGAGAGCGTAAAAGGCACGAACTAATATTTGGACGATAGCTTGAGAGGCAATGGCCGGAACCAAAAAGGCCAAGGTCTTGGCAGTCAATAGAGTGGCCGACCAAGGAAATTCCTTGGTTCCAAAAGCAATACGAACAATAGCAACACGATTGACTAAAATCAGCGCGGAAATTGGTAGGGCTAAATATAGACTACGAAGGACAGTTTTACGAACGGTATCACGAAAAATGTCATGTTGATTTTTGGCGATACTTTTTGCCAGAATTGGAAGTGAGGCCTGACCAACAGTAGAACCAAAAATACGACTGGGCAAATAGACTAATTGCAATGATAAATTTAATATAGAAATAGAGCCAGCGACTAGGGATGATGCAAAAAATAAAGTGACAGTATTTTCGATTTCACCTAATCCGAGAGACAAAGATCGTGGCAACATCAGACGAAAGACTTCTCTGACACCACTGATATTGGTGTCAATAATGGTTTTATATTTGAATTTTTTACGCTTGAGTAACGGTAATTGGCTGACTAAATGAAAGAAAGCACCAACGACGGCACCGTAAACAGGTCCATAAATTCCAAATATGGGAGCGAGGGTAAAAATGCTTAAGATTATAAAAATATTGTAAATTATGGGAGAAAGAGCAGGAATTAAAAAATTTTGACCGACGTGGAGAATGGCGGTGATAAAATTACTTAACAAAAAAAATATTTGAGCCAACAACAATATCCGAGTCATGTTGACCATTAAATTGACTTGATAATCGCTAAAACCTTGAGCGATGAGGGTGGATAAAGGTCGAGCAAAAATGAAAATAACAATGGCAGAAAAAGTGAAAACTAGGAGTAAGATATTAATGACTGAGGAAGCCATGCGATAGGCTATTTTTTTATCTTTGTGCAGATAACTGGCGAAAACGGGAATAAATGAGGCTGATAAAGCACCAGTGACTAATAATTTAAATATAAGGTCGGGAAGACGAAAGGCAGCATTGTAGGCATCAAGGTCAAGGATACAACATTGAAAAAATTGCGCATACAAAAAACGGCTGCGCAAAAATCCTAAGATGGCTGATAATCCAAAGGTTATTGCCAAAATTACCGAAGCAGAGGAAATGGAATTTTGACGACTACCAATTAGTTTTCTAAATTTTGAAAGTGAGTGCATGGCTTATTATAAAGTGATATGTTAAAATAACCACATGCCAATTTCAAGATCTGCAAAAAAATCACTGAGAAAATCAGTAAAAAACAAGAAAGTTAATGTTTCTTTTAAGGAGAAACTAAAAAAGCTTATTAAACTGTACTTGGTCAAACCAACCGAAAAGGGATATAAAGAAGTCCAATCGATGCTGGATGTGGCTAAACAAAAGAATATTTTTCATATAAACAAAGTATCGAGATTAAAATCGAGACTGAATAAAAAGTATGGTGCAGACAAGGAAGGAGTAAAAACTGCAACTAAACAGACAGCTAAAAAGAAAACTACCAAAAAAATGGCCTAGTCCCCGATGGTGACTTTGTCACATACGGGACGAATTTAAGTTATAATTTTACTTAATTAAGGCGTTTTATGAAAAATTTTTATATTACAACTCCAATTTACTATATTAATGCGGAACCAAGTATAGGTTCGGCATGTACCACGGTTGCGGCCGATGTGGTGGCGAGACTTCATCGACAATTAGGAGAAGAGGTCTTTTATTTGACGGGAACAGATGAGCATGGCGAGAAAGTTGCCGAGACGGCCGAAAAGGCAGGATTGTCCCCGATTGATTTTTGTAACCAAATCGTCCCAAAATTTGAAGAGGCATGGAAACTATTAAATATTTCCCATAATTTTTTTATTAGAACAACCGATTCAAGACATGAAAAAATAGTAAGTGAAGTGATGCAAAAAATTTATGATGGAGGTGATGTGTATAAGGGAAAATATGAAGGTTGGTATTGTACGGGTTGTGAAGCTTTTAAAACAGAAAAAGAATTAGTTAATTTGCATTGTCCCTTGCACCCACCGGAAAAAACAGTACAAAAGAGTGAAGAAAATTGGTTTTTTAAACTGTCAAAATATACTCCAAAATTAATTGAGCTAATTGAGAATAATAAAACAAATTATATATTTCCAGAAAGCAAAAGGACGGAAATATTGGCCAAACTTAAGGCAGGTGTAAATGATATTTCAATATCACGAGAAAATGTAAAGTGGGGAATACCAGTACCATGGGATACAAATCACACAATTTATGTATGGGTTGATGCGTTAATTAACTATTATAGTGCCACCCAATTTTTGAAAAATAAGACTGAATTTTGGCCGGCCAATTTACATTTGTTAGGAAAAGAAATTTTGTGGTTTCATACAGTGATTTGGCAGGCGATGTTGTTGTCAGCAAATTTGCCGATACCAATAAAAACCTATACACACGATTTTTATACAATCGATAACCAAAAAATGTCAAAGAGCTTGGGTAACACGATTCCCCCTCGCGAGATTGTTGATTTGTTTGGAACTGATGGTGCGCGTTATTTAATTGCCCGATCGTTTCCCAATAATGGTGATACTGATGTGGGAATTGCTCGGTTTTTGGAAAAATATAATGCAGATTTGGCCAATAATTTGGGAAACCTCGTCTCCCGTGTATGTAAATTGGGAGACAAATTAAAAATTACGAATTACGAATTACAAATTGATGAAGAATATACTAAATTAGTCGACGAATTAAAACTAGATGAGGCGATTTCGTGGGTGTTTACTAAATTTATTGATGAGTCGAATAATAGATTAAATGTGGTGTCGCCGTGGAAATTGGAAGCAGATGACCCTGATCGAATTACAGTATTGACAGAATGCGTCAATAATTTGAGATTGGCAGCCTATTATTTGACCCCAGTCATGCCAGAAACTTGTGAAAAAATTATGAAGGCGTTGGATGGAGAAATAAAACCACTGCCGACTGGATTGTTTGCACGAATTTAATGATAGATACACATTCTCACATTGCCATAAATACCGAGAGGCTTGATTTTGTGGTATTGTCAGGGAGTAATTTGGAAGACTCGAAAAAAAATATTGAATTGGCGAAAAGTAATCCAAAATTAAAGGCCAGCGTGGGGATACATCCGCAGGAGATGATAACTGATAACCGAGCACAGATAACTGAATTAGAAAATTTGTTAAAAAATAATAAAAATATTGTGGCAGTGGGGGAATGTGGATTGGATTATTCCAATCCCCCTAAATCCCCCTTTGACAAGGGGGACTTTAAAGAGATGGAGATAGTCTTTCGTAGCCAAATTGAACTGGCGATAAAATATAAAAAACCGCTGATAATTCATAGTCGCAAGGCGATGGATGAAACTATAGAAATTCTTAAAAATTATAAAAATATTTCGGGAGTGATACATTGCTATACTGGTGGCGTAAAAAGAATAAAAAATGTACCAGAGAATTTTTATTTGGGAATTGATGGGAATATCACTTATGAGGATGGGCTGGTGGAGGTAGTAAAAAATATACCCAAAGACAGGCTGGTTTTGGAAACAGATAGTCCGTTTTTAACCCCAGTCCCCTACCGTTTTGAAAAAAATCAACCCAATTATGTCAAATTTATTTACCAAAAAGTGGCTAATATTTGGGGGTTATCTTTTGATGAAACAGAAAAGATTATTGATGCGAATGCGAAGAAATTATTTGGAATTTAGCTAAACTACTATGCCCCATTTATTCACTTCTGATGCCAACATATCGGTTTTGTCCGCCAAATCCTCGGGTCTCATGGCAATTGGTTCTAAATCATAATTAATTTCATTAGCCCAAATTCTTAATTTGTCTGAAACATTTAACAAATTACCGCTAAATTTATCAGAAACTACACACAAATCAATATCACTCCACTGATGTATGGTACCTTTGGCCCAAGATCCAAATAAAATATATTTAGCATTACTATAACCGCGTTTATCCATCAACAATTTATATTGATTAATCCATGGCAAAATTGATTTTATATTTGTTTTTGGAGCCATTTGATGAATGATTTAATAAATTTTATATATCTGGTTGTGTATTGCCTAGTTGCTCGATCATAAAATTCATGTTTATAACTGTCGTATCGAGCATTAATGTTAAAACCCGTAACAACTTCTAATTCATCTTTAGTTTCTTTGTCCATTTTTAGTCCTGATAACATGGCTATTTTTAGCAGATCATGGATGGCAGGAAATACTTCATCCTTCTTTTGGATATATACCGCCTTGAGCATTTTTTCGGTGGCTAGATGGCCAAAAAATAGAGCGTCACTATATTTTTTACCGGCAAAAATTAGTTCCATTGTTTCCAAATCACTTTTTGATGCTTGTTTCCAAAAAGTTACTTTTTCTTGCCTGTCCATGTCAAATTTTAACATATTGTGGTTAAAATTATTTAATATAATCTGAGATTATATTTTCCAACTCTTTTTGAGAAGGGTATTTGTCGACGAGGACGAGGTCGCCGTTGATGAGTAAAATTGTATCGCCTTGAAAGCCCCAAGAATAAACTTTGTTCATGTCTTTGCTGTACTCGGGGTCGTAATCAATTTGAAGTTTTTTGCAGACTGCCTGCAAATCGGCAAAAAGGTTTTTGCCATTGGGTAAGCCTCGATCGAAAAGTTGGATCCGCATATCTAATTATAATTCAAAACGAGGGGAGATGTCTATATTATTGACATCACTTGGACCTGATTGATTAAATTGATGATAACCAGCGAGGGCAATCATGGTGGCGTTGTCGGTATTTAGTTTTTTGGAATATGGCAAATATAGCGGTAAGTGCTTGCGTCTGGCTAATTGACGTAGTCGAGCACGAAGAAGCGTATTGGCCAAAACACCTCCCGAGGCCAAAAGTGATAATGGTTTATATTCATCAATAATTAAACTAAACTTCCTTTCAAGATGATCAAAAACTGAATTTTGAAAAGATGCGGCTAAATCGGATAAATGTTTCATTTTTTTATCCACAGTCCAGTCTTTTATTTGGTAATAAAAACTGGTTTTAAGACCAGAAAAACTGAGGTTGAAATTTACCTTTTCTGGTAGGGGACTGGGCAATTTTAAAAAATGAATATCCCCTCCTTTGGCGACTTGTTCGATGACTGGACCGCCAGGATAACCAAGACCCAATAGTTTAGCTGATTTATCCAAAGCTTCGCCGGCAGCATCGTCAAGCGTCTCCCCCACTACATGATAATCACCAATATTTTCCAATAAAACAATTTTGGTATGACCACCAGAGACTGTTAGGCCGAGAACAGGGAAAACTGGAGTAAATTGGGGATTACCCCGACTGTTTTTTAAAAATACCGAGAGCAAGTGCCCCTCAACGTGATTGACGGCCACGATAGGTTTTTTATATTTTTTAGCCAAGTCTTTGGCATAATTTAACCCGACTGCTAGGGCAATACCTAGCCCAGGACCACGAGTAGCGGCAATTAGGTCAATTTGATTTATGGTTACTTTTGCCCGTCTTAGGGCAAGTTTGACGACTGGATCAATCCTCTCTTGATGAGCACGTTTAGCAATATCGGGAACAACCCCACCCCATTGTTGATGCAAATCAGTTTGGCCAGAAATTACGTTACTCAAGATTCTGTCATCCTTTAGTACGGCGGCGCAGGTATCATCACAACTTGTTTCTATACCAAGAATATACATTTGGTGTATTATAAATTATTATGAACAAATATTTTTGGGCAAGCTTGTTATTGATTGTCATATCTATCGGCGGGATTTGGTGGATGATGACAAAAAATGGAGTAGTAAAAACTCCAGAGCAAAAAAGAAAGGAATCAATTAATGCAATTTATCCTTCGGGGACGGTTACCAAAGGCCAGCCAACGGTAAAAAAAACGACTACTTTAACAGCTTCACAATTAGTTGGGCAGGCAGGAACCAAGGGTGGTTTGGATGATGATGGTGCGACTCAAACTATTTTTGCAAGTGTCTATTCACCGGATCGAAAACTGTATATTGAAAAAGAATATAGTGGCACAAGATATGTTTTATGGAGATCTGATAGTAAAATTACCGTACATGTCGGTAATAGTTGGAGTTGGGTTCACCCTCGACGTGATTTGACGAAAACTGGAGTAGTGCCTGGACAAAAGACATTTGAATACAATATAGGAAGTCAGCGAATTGTCGATTTTATTGATGGTGGTAAAAAATATACGGTTCAGTGTGTCCACAATGGTAATACCGGTAATAAGGCAGAATGTGATAAATTTCTAAAAAATTTTAAAATAATTTAAAATTTAGAATTTAAAAACTAAAGTAAAGTTGACGTTGGGTTTCCGAAACATATTTAAAATTAATCGCAAAATAGTTGGTATGGAATTTTAGCCAATCGAGATTTTCTTGTCCCATGTTTTCGGGCCATTCGATACAAGCTACAATATTTTTTTTGAAATAATCCTTAAATTTTATTTCCTCAAAATCAGCACTGGTAGTTAGTCGATAAAGATCAAAGTGCAAAAAACGACCGTAGTCATTGATGATAACAAAGGTGGGTGAGGTAATTGTGCCTTTAATTCCAACTAATTTACCAATTGACTTTGAAAATACTGTTTTACCACAACCAAGATCGCCTGACAGGGCTAAGACAATAGGACCGGATAATTTTTTATCTTTAATTTTGTCAAATAAAAATTTGGCTATTTTGCCAGTTTCTGCCACTGAAGCTGACAAAAGTGAAGTCGAATTGGTCGCAATTAGATCCCCTCGTCGGAGAATTTTTAGCTCTGACTGGGTGGCATCGATAACAGTTGATGGTAAATTTTTGGGTAATTTGCCAGCATCAACCACTAAATCAAGCATAGCTGCCTTTTTTCGTGACAATGAATTTGTTAGTGATGCTACCGAATAGTTTGGGGAACGACCCGATAAATTGGCGGATGTGGCCGTAATGGGGACATTTAAATATTTGACTAATTTTAATATAAATTGAAAATTGGGAATACGGATACCGAGAGTGCCATTTTCAGCCTCGATGCCTGGGGTGACCCGATGCAAACTTTCTGAGACGATAGTAAATGGTCCTGGCAAAAGTATGCTATAGAGTTTTTGTGTGTCTTTGGGTAACTTTACATATTTTTTGGCCATATTAATGTCACTGACAGCAATTGAAATGGCCTTGCCTGTCCAACGATTTTTAAAGGCTAATAATTTTTTGACTGCAGTTGGGTTAGTTGGGTTGACAGCTAAAATATAGACAGTGTCGGAGGGAAACAATACCAATCCCCCATTTTTGATGACCTCTGCTATTTGATCAATGTATTTGCCAAAATTGTCATGATTAATTTTTATTATGTCCACGGGTGATTCTAACATTAAAATCACCCCTAGCCCCTCTTTGACAAGAGGGGTTTATAATATATTTATGAAATTATATTTATCTTCATATAAATTTGGTGATAACCCACAACAATTAGCGGATTTGTATGGCGAAAATAAAAAAGTTGCTGTGATTGTAAATGCTTGGGATGTTTATCCTGATGGTGAGCGTCGACAATCTGGTATACAAAAAGAAATTGATGGTTTGTCACAAATTGGTCTGAAACCAGAGCTCATTGATCTTAGAAATTATTTTAATAAACCAGAAGAATTAAAAAATAAATTAAATGAATTTGGTGGATTATGGGTAACTGGAGGTAATACTTTTGTGTTACGTCGAGCATACAAAGAAAGTGGAATGGATAATTGGTTGCAAACACACATGCGTGATAAAGAACTTGTTTATGCTGGGTATAGTGCTGGAGTGTGTATATTGTCACCATCGCTAATGGGTTTGGAAACAGTTGACGAACCAAACACAATTCCTGACGGATATAAAGATGAAATTATTTGGGATGGATTAAATATAATTGATTTTGCATTTGCACCGCATTACAAATCGGATCATCCTGAATCAGAAATGGTTGATAATGAAGTTGAACATTACCAAAAAACAGGGGTTAAATTCAAAACTTTACATGATGGTGAAGTAATTATTATGGAGACAAATTAATCCACCTGATTGTGGGAGCCGATGTCGAGAAATTCGACAAAGTCGTCAGAGACAAAATGATAGACAATACGAACATCGCCAGTAATTGAAAATGCACGCAAGCCTTGTTTTTTACCTGTTAATGGATGATCTTTCAACAATGAATTTGATCTATCTGTTTTGAACAATTCGACCCGATCGATAGCTTGAAGTTTTAATTTCTGATTATTTTTTATGCGTTTACCATAAGATTTTAGAAAACTTTTATGAAAGTTAACTGTGATCATCAAGATATTTAAACATATCGGCTGTACTTTTAAAACCGCCAATAGTTTTTTCCTTGCCACTTTCAATATCGTCGATCATTTTGCTGTAACGGGCGTTGTTTTTGGCCGATAAAACAACCGTTTTAGGACTAAAAGAAATATCAAATTTATTATTTGCCAATTCATGAATGAAAATTCGAATTGACTCCTGGAGGTTGGAAAAACCAAGAGATTTGGCATTTGCCAATGCTCTGTTGCGAATATCAACACCAATAGGGATTTGAAGACTGACTATTTGATTCATATTGTAATTATATTGTATTAGCATTGTATTGTCAATAGACTCTATATTTGTTACAATTACTTTGTGAAGATTGCAATATTGGTGGGTTTAACTTTAATAAATTTTTATTTTTCAATAAATTTGTCAGGAGGAGACAGGTATGTAAACAGGCTCAATAAATGGTATAAATTGGCTTTGGAAAATAAATGGAGTGAGGCAACAAAATTGGAGAAAAGTCTAGATCAGGCTGATTTGAAATGGTTTAAAGAAAAATATAAACCAGAAAATTTAAAAAAAAGATTGAATGAATTGACGGTTAAAACAAATAAAAGTGCCAATGAATGGATGGAAATAGCTCAAATCCAAAGCGGACTAGGTGATAAAAATGCTGAAAAACAGGCAATAAAAATGGCACACGAGCTTGACCCAATTAGAGCTGACATTGAAAAAGTTTATTTTTCGTCTTTCTTGTAGTCAGCTTTTTCTGCCGCTTTTTCTGCATCTTTGGTGGCCAATTCTTCAGGAGTTTTTTGGGAAGTCGCCTCGACATCAGCAGGGGTGGCTTCGGCCTCTTCGACAACCTCTTCCTCAACCTTTGGCAAGTCGGTCTTGACGATAACCTGGTCAACTTCGTTTTTGACTTCGACTAATGATTTGTCAATAATGAGGTCAGCAACAGTAATTTGAGCATCAATATCTGCCAAAACTGAAATATCGACAATTATTTTTTCAGGAAGATTGGCGGGTAAAGCTTCGACTTCGATTTCGTCAATAACAGTCATCAGAATATTTCCATTTTTGACAGACATTGATTCGCCAATAAATTCGAGAGGAACGGTGGCAATAATTTTTTCTTTTAAGTTAACTTTGTGACAATCAATATGGATTAAATCACTAGAAACTGGATGATATTGAGGATTTTTAAAAAGGACGGGAAAAATTGAATCGCCTAAAATAATTTCGACAAGAGTTGACTCACCGACATGAGAATAAAGTTTGTTTAATTCCATGGTGGAAACGGAAATAGATAAGGGTGGAAAATTGTGACCGTAAATAGTGGCAGGGGTAAGTCCTTTATTCCGTAATTGTTTAACTTTGCGACCGGTAAGAGTTCTAATTTCAGCCTGAATCGAGGCAGTAGTTTTTGTCATAAAATATGGTTGTTTTTGTGCCTTTGCCGATAACTTCGGCTACCTCATCAAAAACATAAACGGTAAGGGATTATAGCAGAAAAAGACAGAAATATAATTTCTAATTACCAATTTCCAATTTCTAATCAATTTCAAATGATTAATGTTTAAATTTAAAAAACTATATAGTTGGTCTTGTTATTTTGATAAAAAAGAATGGTCTATTTTCTGGTGGAGTAGCAAGTTTTTTTTCTAAAGGATAATCAAAACCTTCTTCAACTACAACATACTCTTTTTTTGGTTTTTCTTTTGCTGCCTTTTTTTTAGCTTCAAGTTCAGCAACTAGATTATCTATTTCAGACATATTGGGAGTGTAGCAGAAAAAATAACATTAATACACATCTTCGTGCTTGCCGATTTCGAGTAAAAATACAGTATTCCCATCAATTTTGGCGATAATTCGAATTGATTTGTTGACGGAAATTGAATAAAAACCATTACCAGATAATTTATGTAATCTAAGTGAATGGTGAGATAAATTGGTTTGAATTTGAAAAAATGTTTTTTGAATTCTTTTGTACAACTGAGACCGATTTGCGTATTTTTCCAGTTCCCGATCGAATTTTTTTGTCGTTTCGATTATTGGCATTTAAGGTAATTTCTTTAAAATATTTATTAATGTCCTCTTTATTTTGTAACACTTTTGTATGATTATTTACATGATCAGTTTTAGCTTGTTGCCACATTTGCTCGTATTTTGTGTTATTAAGTAGATTGCGAAGTCCAGTACGAACTAAATCACTAAAAGATGAATACTGCCCGTTCTTAACCGCTTGGTCAGCCTGTAGTTTGAGTTGTGATGGGAGTGAAATATTTATTGTATTATTCATGTATGAATATTAGTATAATGTGTACATAAAAACAATATGATATAATCCTTTAATTATGAAATTAAACGTCTCTACATCTTGGTGGCAAAACAATGGCCTGCTTGTGGGAGATTTTAATTTGGCATAAACACAAATTCAATTTAAATTCAATCCCGCAGGTGCGGGATTTTTTTTGGTTTCTTTAACAATTCGGGTGGATAGTTTAGCTTGGTTAAAACTCTGGTCCCCAAAACCGGCGTCATAGGTTCAAATCCTATTCCACCCACTATGACAAATTATAATTTGATCGTAAATAAGTTGAAAAATAGCCTGACAACCAGGAGATGTTTTTATGGTGAAACTTATGATACTTTGGGGATGACGATTGATTCTTTGAAGTATTATTTTTTCTTGTCACTGCTTCATAATAATTTAACTAAATTTGGAATAGAGATTGAATCAACGGTAGTTATTGCTGATACCGCCTCGGGAATTAATAAGTCTAGCCAAATGTTTAACACAAATATTGACCAAATTGGAATAGATCGTCTCATTTATTGTAAAAGAATTAAAAAACATTTTAATTTGCCAATCAATTTTATACTGATGAGTGATTTGTTTGACTCAGAAAAAATTAATGAACGAATTAGGTTAGTTGAAAGTGTTGGAAATAATGATCCAAAAGTGATTGAATTATTGTCCAAAACTGTATTAAAAAATAAAATTAAACAAGAGCAAGATACTGGTTTTCGCTATGGATTTGAAGCGATAGCCACTGGAACGTTGTTTGATATAAAAATTGGGCCACCTCGTGAAAAATATTATGATCAGGCTGCAAAAATTATTTGTAAGAAATTAAAGTTAAATCAACTGCAAAGTATTTATTTGACACCAACATTTCCTCTGGCTCAAGATTTTTCATATTTTTTAATGCACCCAGAGATTGAAGAATATGGATTGACACCGTACAAAGCTGGCAGTAATCAGATGCAAGATTTTAGAATTATTTTAAACACGACGACAATAGAAAATGTCAAACATTTAATTGAAGGCACACATCTTACGACAAATCCAAACTTGCCTAACCCTGTTTTGGATTTACTGTTTATAGCTGATATGGCGAATAATTTAAAAAATAAAGACGATAACTTTCCTGTTTATAAAAAAGATATTTATTTAAATATAAAAAAACTAAAAGATTTAACTATTAACAAAATTGATAAATTATTGATTGAAATTGGAAATATATGAATAGTCCACAAGCCATAGAAGAATCAATAAAAGAATACAATATTAAAAAATCGATTAAAATCCGGATGGAAAAATATTATACGGAGCAGACGACTAAAAACGGATTGTCAAATTTAAAAAAAATAAAAGATTACTTACCGACTAAATTGCAGCCCATACATTTTAGAAGAAATGTGGCAATTGCACATCTCGATTTGGAGCCTATTATCGAAAAAATTGCCAAAGGACAGGAATTTGTAGTGGTCTCGGGGCTTAATCCATCCTCTGCCCTACATTTGGGACACAAAGCATTATTTGATTTGTTACTAAGTTTACAAAAACTGGGAGGTAGAGTATTTATACCTTTGACAAATGATGAATCACTGGTGGATGGGAAAGTTGATTCTTTGGCTAAAAGTCGAAAAATTGCTAGGGAATCGATATTACCCGACGTTGTTAGTTTTGGTTTTGATGTTAAGAAAACTCATATTTACGTCGATTCGGAATATCCACAACTATATAACTTTGCCATGCATTTGAGCCAGTTTGTGACTTTTGGACAACTTAAGCAAGTGTTTGGAAAGGAATCACTGTTAAATCCGGGACAAATATTTTACCGAGGAGTGGTGCAGATGGCCGAAATTTTGTTGCCACAATTGCCAGAATTTGGAGGTCCAAAAGTAACATTAATACCAGTGGGCATTGACCAACACCCATATATTTTATTGGCTCGCGATGTGGCCAAAAAGATTGGAATGATTCCCCCATCTGAATTGGTAATTAGATTTTTGCCGAGCCTATTAGGACCAGAAGATAAAATGTCAGCATCTAAACCAAACACAGCAATTTATCTTGATGACACGGCAGAAAATATTAGAAAAAAGATAAATAAAGCCTATACTGGGGCAGTTTCGGCACTTGATGTCTACCAAAAATTGGGTGGTATACCCGAGATATGCTCGGTGTTTTCTCTTATAAATTTTCATCATCCTGATGATGAATATGTAAAAAGTATCAAATTAAGATATCAAAAAGGACAAATTACTATGTCGGAATTAAAAGATATCACTGCCAAATTTATTTGTGAATTGGTAGAAAAACATCAATTAAAAAGAAAAAATAATAAGCAAAATTTTGATGATTTTATATTAAAAACTCCGTTAGATTCATTTTTGAAATATGAATAAGCTGTTTTTTAAAT
>MNZO01000045.1:25089-28591 GCA_001873665.1 Candidatus Shapirobacteria bacterium CG2_30_35_20
GGCGAAACTATTTCTGGCGGGAGATATTATGGTGAAATAATTATAATTTTGCTTTATTTAATCCCGCAGGAGCGGGATTTTTTGTTATTTGTTCTTTATCAATTTATTTAAAGGAGGTGAAAAAATATGTCAGAATGTATGTATTTTGATTTACCAGTATTTACTACTGCTGGAATAAAGGTCAGATGTAGCCACTGCGAGCTCCCATCTCCAGACAAAGCTGTAAGAGAGAAAACACTAATTTGTAAAAGACAGGTTAGTGTATGTCAGGCTCAGTTTGTTGGACGAGCACGAGTATGCTCAGGCTATGTTGCCAGTCAAAATGATCCTCATGGTGGAGGATTTAGGTGGGGTTAAACGATTATCAGTCCAGCTGGTATCAGCTGGGCTGATAGATAAATTTAAATGTTAAAATTTAGACATAAATATGGAGACAAAAATACTTAACACTTCAACATTTATACCGATTTTCTACAAATACCAGACACGTCTGGCAAATTAAAACAGACTTTGAATTAAAATAACCATGAAAAACAACCAAATTGCTAAGCCAAATAGTTTTACAGATTTTTTGTTATATACCACGCCAAATGGCAATGTCCGTGTCGAAATTTTTTTGCATAATGAAAATATATGGCTCACTCAGGCAAAAATTGCCAAGCTTTTTGATGTGGGTATACCGGCCATAAATAAACATTTAAAAAACATTTTTGAAAGTGGTGAATTGCAAGAGGGTTCAGTTATTTCCAAAATGGAAATAACTGCCACAGATGGCAAAAATTACAATACAAATTTTTATAACCTAGATGCCATAATTTCTGTGGGTTACAGGGTAAATTCTGCAACTGCGACTCGATTTAGAATTTGGGCAACAGAACGATTAAAAGAATACATTATAAAGGGCTTTACTATGGATGATGAACGACTAAAAACCCCAAACTATTCTTTTGGCCAAGATTATTTTGAAGAACAGTTGGCTCGTATAGCGGATATCCGTAGTAGTGAACGCAGATTTTACCAAAAGATCACTGATATTTATGCACAGTGCAGTGTGGATTACGACAAAAATAGTGTAGAAGCACAGCATTTTTTTGCCACTGTACAAAATAAATTACATTTTGCAATTTCAGGTTACACAGCCGCAGAAATTATTAGTAGTCGAGTGGACAACGCTAAACCAAATATTGGGTTGACTAGCTGGAAAAATAGTCCACAAGGTGCAATCCGAAAGACTGATGTAATAGTTGCTAAAAATTATTTGGACAAAGAAGAACTCTGGGGTTTAAATAACATAGTTGAACAATATCTTATTTTTGCCGAATCACAAGCCAAACGCAAAAAAGCAATGTTTATGTCTGATTGGGATAAGAAGTTAAGTGAATTTTTAAAACTTAATGACCGAGATATTTTAAAAGATATGGGTAAAGTAAGTCATGCTGTAGCTGAAGCTTTGGCGTTGGAAGAATATGAAAAGTATCGGATAGGGCAAGATAAAAATTATATTTCTGATTTTGATGAGGAAGTAAAGAAAATCAAGACTAATGTTAAAATTTAGACATAAATATATGAATACAAACAAAAAAAGAATATTAACCGGTGATAGACCGACGGGGCCATTGCACCTCGGGCATTATGTGGGGACACTGAAAAATCGGGTGCGATTGCAGGACGAATATGACTGTTTTTTTATCATCGCTGATTTACATACATTAACCACAGCATCTAATCTTGAAAAAACATCAGGTCTTAATGATCGAGCACGAGCATTGGTTTTGGATTATTTATCGGTGGGGATTGACCCTGAAAAATCGGTAATTTACCAACAAAGTCGAGTACCAGAAGTCACCTATCTTACGACTATATTTAGTAATTTAGTGACAGTTCCACGGGCACAACGAGTACCGACTTTAAAAGATGTAATGCACGATTTGGATATCGAAGCGCCATCGGTGGGATTGTTAAATTACCCGATTTTGCAGGCAGCAGATATTTTGATGGTCAAGGCGAATCTGGTTCCAGTTGGCAAAGATCAGGAAAGCCATGTGGAAGTAACACGAGAAGTGGCGCGAGATTTTAATCGAGGTTTTAAAGAAATATTTCCAATACCTGAGGCGATGATTGGTGAAGGAGGGACTTTGATTGGAACTGATGGTCAAGCTAAAATGAGTAAGTCGATTGGAAATTGTATTTATTTGTCGGATGATGAGGAAACAGTCAATAAGAAAGTAAAAGGAATATACACCGATCCAACTCGACTAAAACCAACTGATCCAGGACATATCGAAGGTAATCCAGTGTTTATTTATCATGATGCGTTTAATGATAATCTGGCCGAAGTGGCAGATCTAAAAGATAGATATCAAAAAGGACAGGTTGGCGATGTCGAGGTAAAAACAAAATTGGCACTAGCGTTAAATAGATTTTTGGCACCAATTCGAGAAAAGAGAGCACAGTTTGAGGGGAAAAATGATTTGATAAATCAAATAATTGAAGATGGCTCGGTCAAAGCTCGCCTCGAAGCCCAAAAAACGTTGGATGAAGTGTTGACGGTTATGGGAATAAGAGAATGATTATAAATTGGTTTACTTTAACAATGTTGGGGCTGGTATCAGTGGCGATTGCTGATGTTTCATAAAAAGTGACACTTAAGGGAGAATCACCACTAAGCAGTATTACCAATAACTTTTTGGTGTAGAATTTTTTGGGACTATTGGCACTGGTTTATTTTTTTGTATTTGGATTAACGGTACCAGTCGTAACAACCGACTTTTTTATAAAACTAATCCCGTTGTCGATCGTTTATTTTTTGGGTGGGACATTTTATTATCAAAGTTTTAAGAGTAACTCGGTTTCCATTTCAGCAGTATTGGCTACAATATCATCGGTAATTACGACAACACTGGGAATATTGTGGTTTGGTGAAAGCACAAATATCTATAAATTTGTCGGAGCATTTATTGTATTTTTGGCCATTATCATAGTCAACTATCAAAAGAAATTGCATTTTGACAAATATAATCTTTATGCCTTACTTGGTGGGTTGTTTTATGGTGTGGCTTACGCGACTGATAAATATTTTGTAATTTCGACTTCACCTGATTTTTACCAAATTGCGTTATGTTTTGGGGTGGGAATGGCTAGTTTTGTTTTCCGACCTAAACAAATTATTTCTGAATTAAAATTATTTCAAAAAAAATTAATTCCTTCGATTGTTTCGGCGGTTATATTCTTTTTTATGTATCAAAAGTTTTTATTTTGGGCAATTTCAATTGGTGGTGAAGTGGGGAGAATCGATGTGTTGAATAACACCACAATTTTTGTGGTGATATTACTCGAGGTGTTTTTGTTAAAAGAGAGAAAAGATTTGAAGAGGAAAATCTTTGCTGCGATAGTTGCGACAATTGGGGCGACGATTTTAGTGTTAGCGAGATAAACTGAAAAACATAGCTGTGTAAGGTTAGTATACATTTTTGTACACTAGCCTAACTCAGGTGTTAACCTT
>MNZO01000017.1 GCA_001873665.1 Candidatus Shapirobacteria bacterium CG2_30_35_20
ATATTTTCCCACACTTTTAATGACTATCTAAATCAGCACAAATACATTTCCATTGTTCAATTAAATAATCGTCAAAATATTGAAAAAGACGAAACCATGCAACAAATCAAAAAGAATAAAAAGCAAGAATTGTCAAACAAACAAGAGCAATTAACAGTCTTAGAGAAAAAACTGTCAGTCCAAAGAATCGATTTAATTTCCCAAAAAAAAATAAAAAACAAGTTACTGTCAGATACGAAAAACGAAGAAAGTCGATACCAAGCATTACTAGCCCAAGCTCAGGCTGAGCTATACGCCATTGAGCAAATTTTAGTTGGAAACGGTGAAGAAGTTGAGGTTGGAAATGTCGCTAAGGGGGATAAAATTGCCACCGTAATTCAAGGACAATCCTGTTCGTCGGGAGGCACGCATATTCACTTTATGGTTAAAAATAACAATACCACCCAAAATCCATTTTCATATTTAAAAAATGGTATAAGTTATCAAGATTTTTCTGTTGGTGACCCATTTAACCCGTCAGGTAGTTGGGATTGGCCAATAAAAGAAAAAATCGATTTTAATCAGGGGTATGGCAAAACATGGTCAGTTGCTCACACATGGGTTGGAAAAATTTATCAATTTCACAATGGAATAGATATAACATCTGAATCAGATCAAAAAGTTTACTCAAGTATCAGCGGTAAATTATTCAGAGGTAAATTTAACACTAAAAGTTGTGTTTTAAAATATGTTCGAGTTCAAGATAGTGCCAATAGTTCCTTAAGTACCTTATCCCTCCATGTAAATTATTTTTGATATACTTTTAAAATTATGTTAAAACAAATCCCCGAATTATCATTGTTCTTACCTTGCTACAACGAAGGGAAAAATTTACAAAACACCGTTGACAAAACCCTCCCAATTCTCCAAAAAGTAGCCAAAAAATGGGAATTAATTATTGTTGACGATGGGTCAAAAGATGACACTGGTACAATTGCCAAATCCATCCAAAAACATTATCCCAACAATATTAAAATCATAACTCACCACCCCAATCGTGGCTATGGCGCCGCCTTTAAATCGGGTTTTTATAATGCCAAATACCAATGGATTGCTTTCATTGATGCCGATGGTCAATTTGATTTTAATGATATTTATAAATTACTAGACACCCAAAAAAAAACCAAGGCCGATTTGGTTATTGGCTATTATCTAAAACGCCAAGTTCCTCTCTTTCGAATTATTGGTACCAAAGCCTGGCAAATTGCAGTTTTTCTTTTGTTTGGGCTAAAAGTCCGTGATATTGATTGTGGATTTAAATTAGCCAACAAAAAAGTTATTGACACCATTCCCCAGCTCGTGGCGGAGCGTGGACCATTTATTTCTTCTGAGTTTTTAATTAAATCAAAAAAAGCCAATTTTAAAATCGAGCAAGTCGGAGTTCACCATTATCCACGTAATGCTGGTACTGCCACCGGTTCAAAGTTAAACGTTATTATCGCTGGTTTTAAGGATTTATTTCGCCTATGGTTTTACCTAAACTTTCGCGTCTAAACTGGCTACTAATTTTTATTATCGCCATCTCCGCCTTTATGCGGTTATATCGGATTGGTGATTACATGGAATTTCTTGGCGATCAGGGTCGTGATGTGGTAATTGTCCGTGATTTTTTAAAGCACGGCAACCTATTTTTTATCGGACCCCAAACCAGTATTGGCAATATGTATTTAGGTCCTTATTATTATTATTTTATTGCCCCATCATTATTACTCTCCAATTTTTCTCCCATAGGACCCGCAATTTTTATTGCTCTTTTAAGCATTTTAACAACATATCTAATTTACAAAATAACAGTCAAATATTTTGACAACAAAACTGGTTATATTGCTTCATTTTTATTTGCCATTTCCCCGGTAGTTATTAAATACAGCAACTTTTCTTGGAATCCAAACATTATGCCCTTGTTTGCCCTGCTTTTTATTTATTTTATCGATCAAAAAAAATATATTTATGCCACCCTGGCTTTTATCATGTGTCTAAACTCTCATTACTTAGCCCTTCTTTTACTATTCCCTGCCTTATTTATAATTATTCTCGATAGAAAATATATTACTCATCATTGGTCATCTGTTATCGGTGCTCTGTTTACCTTTTTACTTTCTTTAGCCCCCCAACTATTATTTGACCTAAAACACGATGGTCAAAATATCAAAGCTTTAACGATATTTTTTACTCAACGCGAAACTACGGTCAGCGTATTACCCTACAAAGCACTACCCATTCTTCCCGCCATGTTTAATCAAGTCACCACCAGGCTTTTGGCTGGCAAAGTCGAATCCGTCGGGGTTATTGTATCTATTATATTTTCTGTTCTAATTATTTATTCGTTATTTAAAATAAAAAATCGTTTTTTAAATATATCTCTAGTTTGGTTTTTCTCTGGTTTAGTCGGTTTGGCATTATACAAGCAACACATATATGATCACTATTTTGGTTTTATCTATCCTGTCATTTTTATTTTGTTGGCCATAACTGTTTCCAGAATCAATAAATATTTAGCAATTATTATTGTGATTATATTATCTGGGTTATCTATATTTTCAAATCAATTTCAATGGGAACCACCAAAGCAATTGGTTACAACACAGCAAATTGATAAATCAATTATTGACAAATCAAATGGAGAACCCTTTAACTTTGCCCTTTTGGCCAAAATGAATTATGATCCAGGATATTTATATTATTTATCAGAAAACAAAAATTATTTTCACCTAAAAGACTTGATCACTGACCAGCTTTTTGTTGTCTGTGAGCCCTTTCAAATCGATTGTAATCCAATTAATAATCCCGAGTGGGGGATTGCCGCTTTCGGCTGGGCTAAAATTGACTCACAGTGGGAAATTGGCGATATCAAAATTTTCCGCCTCATCCACAATCCCACTGGTAACTAATTACCATAACACTTATAATCAATAAGTATGCAATCGTTAAGTGTCATCATTCCTTGTTATAACGAAGAAGAAAATATTAAAAGGGGAGTCTTGTCGGAAGTCGAAAAATACCTCTCGGCCCAAAAATATAAATGGGAAGTAATTATTTGCAACGACAAATCAAGCGATAATAGTTTGTCTCTAGCATTGGCTTTTGCCCAAACACACCCCAACTTTACGGTTCTCGATCTCCCCAAGGGTGGCAAGGCTGGGGCTATTTGGGGAGGAATTCAACAAGCTCAATATGACATTGTCCTTCTTACCGACATGGATCAATCAACCCCCATACATGAATTATCAAAACTATTACCTTACTTTGAACAAAGTTATGATGTGGTAATTGGGTCACGCGGACATCGTCGTGAAGGTAATTCAATTTTACGCAAATTAGGGGCAAATGTATTTAGGCATTTACGAAATATTTTTTTAAAAACCAATATTTACGATACCCAATGTGGTTTTAAGGCAATGAGAACTAATTTAGCCAAAAAAGTATTCCCCAAGCTTGCCGTTATAAAAAACATCCAAAACCAATCTGTCTGGCGAGTAACTGCTTTTGATATCGAATTACTCTTAATTTCTCAAAAATTGGAATATAAAATCAAGGAGGTTAATGTTGACTGGCGAAACGAGGACACCAGTATCACCAAAGGTGATCCTAACATCCGCTATATTAATGAGTCAAAAGAGATGGTTCAGGAGGTATTACGCATCTTTTTAAACAAACTTAAGGGTAATTATGAAAAATAAAATCCCTATATTATTATTTCTTGGTATTTCCCTATTATATTTTTTCACTCGACTCCAGCATTTAACTTCCATTCCAGTTTTTGGTGACGAAGCTATCTATTTGCGCTGGTCTCAGATTATAAAAAATGTCGAAACTTTACGTTTTATTTCCCTAAACGACGGCAAACAACCATTGTATATGTGGCTTGTTGTGCCATTATTAAAATTATTCCCCACCTTAGTTGCTGGTCGATTATTATCAATTTTAGCAGGCTATTTTATACTTGTCTTACTAATAATTTTATTTGCTATTTATCAAAACTTCTCATCAAAAAACAAAGAGCCACATTTGTTTTTAATCGAATCGTTAACTAAAAATATTTATAGTAATTTTATTCCCGCCTTAATCTATCTCTTTTTACCTTTCTCCTTTTTCTTCGACCGATTAGCTATACCCGATAATTTATTATCAGCTTTTGGCTTACTTACTATCATATTTGCCTTGCTTTTGGCTAAATATCCCAGACTAGATTTATCAATGTTACTTGGACTAAGTTTGGGATTAGCCTGGATTACCAAGTCACCTGCTATTTATTTTGTTGTTTTATCACTTCTTATTTTTGTGTTTTTGGGAAACTACAAAAAAATACTTTACCCCATAATTTCAGTCTTTATTAGTTTTTGTATTTACAATTTATTGCGTCTCGGACCTCAATTTCATCAAATTGCCTTACGAAATTTAGATTATATTTGGCCTATCTCCGAAATAATTCGCCACCCTCTCGACCCACTTGTCCCACATCTTCGCGACCTAAACTCATTATCTGCAAAATTTATTTCCTTACCCCTTATACTATTACTTTTTATAAATTTCAAAAAAATAAATAAATTATTTTTTGTTTTACTTTTAACTTTTATCTTACCCTTGATATCAAATTTAGCTATAACGAAGGTCTTTACTGGTCGTTATATTTTGTTTAGCTTACCTTATCTTATCGTGTTAATGTCTCTTGGTTTTTTGAATCTTTCAAAAAAATTTAAATATACACTATTTTTTATTCTTCTTATTTTTATTCCTAATATTTATTATCAATATCAATTAAGTGTTAATCCTTTTACCATCGGACTCCCAAATTCAGAATCTGGATATCTTTCCGGTTGGACCTCTGGTTGGGGGATTGAAAATATCTCTCAATATTTAATCGAACAATCAAAAGCATCCAATGTCATCGTCGGCACTGAAGGTTATTTTGGTACTTTTCCCGACGGTCTCCAAATATATACCAATGATATCCCTCATCTAACCGTTTTTGGTGTCGATAATGATTTGGTTAAAATTCCTGAAAAATTAATCGATGCTCGTAATCATGGTGATGATGTTTATGTTATAAAAAATTCATCAAAAAATAATTTTATCCCCTCAGATCTCATAAAATTAAGTTTAATCAACACCTACCTCAAGCCCGACGGTTCAACCATACTTCTCTATCAGCTTTTATGAAAAATAAATATTTAATTCCCTTCATTTTATTTCTACTTATTATTCCAACTTTTATCTTTTTATTGCGACCAGGAATTTATTGGAATATGCACGACGATATGCAAATTATTCGCCAATTAGAAATGGAAAAATGTTTTCAAGATGGTCAAATTCCTTGTCGCTGGTCGCCAGATCTTGGTTTTGGCTACGGTTATCCCCTATTTAACTTTTACCCTCCACTACCTTATTTTATTGGTGAAATATTTAGAGTTGTTGGTTTTTCTTTTGTCACTACCGTTAAGTTGACAGCGATTATTCAAATAATAGCTTCTGCTTTTGCCATGTATATCCTTGGGGCTTCTATTTTTGGCTCTGTTGGTGGACTAATTTCAGCTATTTTTTATGCTTATGCCCCCTATCGAGCGGTCAACATCTTTGTTCGTGGCGCTATGAACGAAGCCTGGGCCTCAGTCTTTTTCCCCCTAATATTTTATTTTTCCAAAAAATTAATTACTGATAAAAGATTCTCTCCCCAAACATTTATTTTTCTCTCTTTATCCATCTCTGGATTATTACTTTCCCATAACCCCATGGCTTTAACCTTTATTCCTTTTGTTGGCATTTGGTGTTTATATTGGCTAATTAACCTAAAAAATAAAATAAAGACAATCACAATCTTAATTCTTGCTTCCTTTTTGGCCATAAGTAATACTGCTTTTTTTACCATACCCGTATTACTAGAATCCAAGCTTGTCCAAATTGAATCCATGTTTGTTAATTATTACCATTATTCTGTTCATTTTGTTTCCCTAAAACAATTATTCATCAGTAATTTTTGGGGCGATGGACCTTCAGTCTGGGGGACCAATGATGGTATGCCTTTTATGATTGGCTATGTACACTGGATTGTTCCGCTATTTTTAATTTTTACCTCAATATATTTTCTCATAAAAAATCAGCAGCAATATACAGCCAAAATTACTTTATTGGTGGCATTAATGGGATTTTTTGCCACCTTTATGGCACATCAAAAAAGTGGTCTACTTTGGCTATATTTAACTCCTATTCAAAAAATTCAATTCCCCTGGCGATTTTTAAGTCATTCCTCTTTTCTTTTAGCCCTAAGTGCCGGTTCACTTGGCATTTTTACCAAAAAAAATAAATTTATCATTTTAACAGTTGTTATAACTATCGTTACCATAAATTGGAATCACTTTACCCCCATCACCTTTGGGCCAATCAACGATCAACAAAAACTATCTGGCCTCGCTTGGCAAAATCAAATCACTTCGGGAATATATGACTATCTCCCCCAAACCGCCTCCACTGCCGCCAAATCAGCCGCCAAACCGATTATCGACGAGATAAATATTACTCCCCCAAATTATGAAATATCGGGACTAAAGACTGGCACCGACTGGTCGCTATTTAATTTAAATTTAAAGCAAAATGCCACCATTACCATCTCTCGTCTGGCATACCCTGGGTTTAAGATTACCGATTTTGGACAAAATATCAAATATAATATCGAACCAAAATTGGGTAGATTACAAATAGACCTCCCCGAGGGTCAACACCAAATATATATAAAATTAAGCAATACTCTAATTAGAACTGTCAGTAATATTATCTCCTTAATCTCTATAATCTCTATAATATTAGTATTAATCAATACCTATGGACGAACAAGAAATCGCCAATCTAAAAAATAAAACAACCATTAGTGTCATTTTTTTATCACTCCGTAATTTTGGTATCCAAACAATATCTATTTTGGGGTTTTTTCTCTTAACTCTATTACTTGGCCGGGCTGACGTTGGGCTATTTGCCATTGTTGCCGAATCGGTCGCAATTTTGGGATATTTTTCTGATGTCGGATTGGCTTCAGCCCTAATCCAGCAAAAAGATTCCCCAAGTCACTCTGAGTTACAGACAACTTTTGCCATTCAACAATTACTTGTCATTGTTGCCCTATCAATTGTCGCTATCATCTATCCCTCGATTAGTCTTTCCAAATCATATGGGGCACAAGAGCTTTGGATATTAATTTCTCTCTGTTTTTCTTTTGCCATGGCCTCTCTTAAAACTATTCCATCAATTCAACTCGAGCGACAATTAAATTTCAAATTAATATCAACCATTGATATTGTGGAAAATACCACTTTTTATTTTATCGCCGTCACTTTTGCTTTCCTTGGTTATGGGGTTATCTCGTACGCCATTGCCACTTTTGTCCGTAGCTTCCTTGGCATGATCATTATCTACCATTATAGTCCCTGGCCATTTGGTTTTACTTTCTCCTCAGTTTCTGCCAAGCGCTTATTTAAATATGGCATTCCTTTTCAATTTAATTCTTTTATTGCTGTAGTCAAGGACCGATTATCCAATTTACTGGTTGCTGGAATTATTGGACGTGAGTCGTTTGGTATATTGGCATGGGCTCAAAAAGGACCTAGAATCCCCCTAAGTTTTATGGATGCTATTATGAGAGTTACCTTCCCCACCTTTTCCCGAATTCAAGATCAAAAAGATTTTTTAAAACGAAGCATCGAAAAAAGTATCTATTTCATTGCTCTATTTGTATTTCCTGCCTTGGCGGGCATATCAATCATCGCCCCTGACATGATTAATATCATTCCTCGTTATAACCAATGGATTCCAGCCTTAATTCCAATGTATTTGTTTGCCATTAATGCCGCCATTGCCTCAATCACCACTCCAATTACCAATGCCTTTAATGCTGTCGGTAAAATTGCCATCACCACCAAACTAATGATAATGTGGACTGTTTTAACCTGGATATTTTATCCTATCCTAAGTCTAAAATTCGGCTATAATGGCACCGCACTCGCCACCCTTATTGTCGGTTCAAGTTCAGTTGTTGTCTGGATAATTGCCCAAAAAATATTTCAAATAAATGTTATTAAGGTTATTTTTCATCCAACTATCGCCACTATTTTAATGGTCACCGCCCTGTTGACAATCAATTTTATTCATTTAAATTCTCTTTTAAATATTATTACCAAAATTATTGTTGGTACTACCATTTATCTTAGTTATTCACTTTATTTTTCTCAAAAGGAAATAAGCTGGTTTTTACAACAAACAAAATGGTTAAAAAAACAATAACTCATTTAATTTTTCTATTTTGCCTTATTGCCCAAGTTATACCGGTTATTCGTAGTGGCACAAGCATTGAAAATGGTATTGGCTTTTGGGGTCCAAATGGTCACGATGGAGTCTGGCACTTAGCCCTAATAAATCAGATAAATAATCCATTTGTCATCAATATGCCCATATTTTCAGGAGAAATATTAAAAAACTATCATCCTTTTTTTGATATTTTTATTGCCTATATATCAAAAATTACCTCTATTCCCCCATCATATCTGCTTTTTCAAATATTTCCTATTATATCTGCATTTTTTTATTTATTTTTTAGTTTTAAAATCGGTAAACTAATCACCAAGTCTGACAAAGGCGGCCTAATTTTGATTTTATTAAATACCGTTAATACCTCGTTTGGTTGGGTTATAAACTATCAAAACCACCACAACTTTGAAGGCGAGTCTCTGTTTTGGTCTATGCAAAGTCCCAGCAACCAGCTTAACCCACCTTTAGTTTTTTCCTTAGTTTTACTTTTAATCATTATTTATATTTTAATTTCCAATTCAAAAACACTATCCAAATTAAATTTAATTTACATATCATTAATTCTCATATTATTACCGGTAATCAAGGCGTATTCTGCCATACCGGCTTTTATTATATTTTTTGTTTATATTATTAAAACAAAAAGGTATTACAAAACATTTTTACTATCTTTGTTTCTATCTATCGTCCTTTTTGCCCAATTCAACAAAAATTCTTCATCACTGTTAATTTGGCAACCATTTTGGTTTGTTCGCTCATTGTTTGAGTCAACTGACAGGCTCTATTTTCCTCGTTTTACTTCTTTGGCCCACTCCACCGTATTAAAACAGATTATTTTTTATACTTTTGGCATCCCTATTTTTTTAATTGGCAATTATGCCTTTCGACTACTGGCAGTTTTTAACAAACCAAAACACTCTTGGTTTTATACTTCACTTTGGTTTTCAGCTATTTTGCTAACCGCTCTCCCCTTGTTCTTTGTTCAAACTGGTACTGGATGGAACACTATTCAATTTTTGTATTACGCCATATTTCTCCTCAATATTCCACTTGCTCATTATTTAACTACTGTAAATATTTTTGTCCCGTTATTTATTATCACAGTTCAGCTAATTCCATTATTTGCATCTTTTCCCCAATATGTTGACAAAAATCCTCCTGCTTTTCTTCCCAATACAGAAATTAAATGTTTAAATTATCTAAAACAACTTCCCTCAGCCATTATTCTAACTTATCCGTATAACCCTTATTTAAAAAGCAAAATGACCACTCCGATTCCACTATATGCCTACGAAACCACCTCCTATGTTTCTGCTTATTCAAAACAGATTACCTATTTAGCCGACGAAATGAACCTGGCCAATTCCGGCTATGATTGGAAAACCCGTCGTCAAAATTCAGACAAATTCTTCCTCCAACAAAACATATATCAAGATAGGGGATTTTTACTAAATAACCAAATCGATTACATTTATCTAGCTGGTAGCCAAATTAGTCTTTTTAATTTTGATTTTTCCAATCTCTTTATCAAATCTGTCTTTCAAAATCAAGACTGTCAAATATATAAAATATTAAAATGATAAAATAAACCTATGAAACCTTTAATTTCTGCCGTTATCAATGTAATCAACGAAGCCAATAATCTTGATAAATGTCTTCATTCCCTAAAAAATTTTGCCAATGAAATAATTGTCGTCGACATGGAATCCACTGACGAAAGTGTCAATATCGCCAAAAAACATGGAGCCAAGGTATTTTCATTTAAACCAATGAAATATGTCGAACCTGCCCGTAATTTTGCCATTTCCAAAGCTAGTGGCAAATGGATAATTCTCCTTGACCCTGACGAATTTCTTCCTAAATCTCTCAAACACGAGTTAACAAAGATTACCCTTCGCCACAACGTCGATTATGTTAAAATTCCTCGAAAAAATATTATCTTTGGCAAGTGGTTTCACAATTCTCGAACCTGGCCAGACTACCTAATTCGCTTTTTCAAAAAAGGCTCCGTTACCTGGAACAAAGAAATTCACAGTCAACCAGAAACCAAGGGTAATGGTATCACCCTACTTGATTCGGAAAAACTCGCCATTAGACACAACCATTATAGTTCAGTTTCTCAATTTGTTATCCGATCCCTCCGATATAGCAGTATTCAGGCCGAAGAGTTAGACAAAGCTGGTACTAAACTTAAAATGAGTGATTTTATCCTAAAACCAGTCCAAGAATTTAATAGTCGTTTTTTCTTTGCTCAGGGTTACAAGGACGGGATTCATGGTCTAGTCTTTTCCCTCTTACAAACTTTTTCTATTTTTTTAATTTATACCAAGCTTTGGGAAAAACAAGGAGCAATCGAGAAAATTGTTTCTCGGGACTCTTTTGTTTCTGCCAGCCAAGAAGCCATTTATGAGTATTCCTATTGGTTTACCAAATATTTCAAAGAAGAATATACTCATAATATATTTAAAATTGGTATTCTTAAACTCAAATTACTCATAAATCGTTTTACCAAAAATTTTTAATGCCAAAAATAGCCATAATTATTCTCAATTGGAACCAGCCCCAACTTACCATTTCCACCATCGAGTCATTTCTCAAAATCAAACATCAAAATTTTAGTTGTCAAATAGTTGTTGTTGACAATGGTTCTACAGATA
>MNZO01000006.1 GCA_001873665.1 Candidatus Shapirobacteria bacterium CG2_30_35_20
AAATGTCTCCCCTCTTGATTTGCGAACAGGAGATACCACCCCAGCTGAATTTTTAGCTACTGATTTGGGGGTGGGGATTGACACTTCTCCCGCACCAACCGATATTTCAATTGGTGATACTCAAATAAATATTTCTTCTATTGATTTGGCCACTAATATTGAGTCTGAACACTCAATTTCGATAGTTACCCTGCCCCCCGTTGTTCTCAACAAAATCTCTTCATCAACCGTAACTATATATAATAATACCGATTCTGCGGTTGATTTATCAACTTATTCACTTGACGTTGGCACTACCACCATTTTAAGTGGCACCATTCCTTCTTTTACCTCACAAGATATTTCATTGACCGTCGGTACTACTTCAGTCGGTTTACTAAACAATTCATTTATTGTCGATTCAACGACATTCGAACCATTAAGTATTGCTATTTGGCAACGACAATCTGATGGTTTAGGTCCATGGACACGAATAAATGCTCCCATGTCTTTTGATCTCCAAAGTCGTTTATCCCAATCAAAAATTACTTTTACCGTTTCAGGATTGGGGACAACCCTTGCCAATATGAATTACGAAATTCTTTATACTGAAGGTATAATTCCCCGACAAATTGCCGGTACCATTTTACCTCATACTATTGATAGTAATGGTACTGCCTCTCGTGACTTTTTCCTTGGTACCTGTAGTAGCGGTTCGTGCACTCCTGCATCTGGAATCGGCTCATCCTTTGTGGTTACATTTTCGGGTACCACCAAAACATTTATTCTAAATTAATGAGTTAAGCCCCACCAGCGAGGTGAAAAAATAAATTTAAAAAAATAATTAAATGAAAAAAATAAGTAAAGTTTGTAATTTGATATTTGGAATTTGTTTGGAAATTGTTTTTTGTAATTTGTTATTTGCAATACCTGCTTTTGCTGGTAATAACCTTACTTTCACTTGTGATGATTCAAATTGCACAAAATCATCAAATTTACCCCTGTTTTCCGAACAAAACATTTACCCGTCCTATACGGTTTCTCAAGCTACCACCATTATCAATAATCGTTCTACCAACTGCAATTTAAATTTTAAATTAAAAAATCAATTAACCGAGGACATTTTATCCTCAGTCCTAACCGTTAGTAGTGTTGGCGACTCAACTGTTTGGTATTCTGGCGTTTTGTCAAATTTATTTGACAATCAAAATCATACGCTAGGGTCAATTGCAAGCAATTCGTCTAAAATAATTAATTGGACGGCCAATTTTAGTCAAGATGCGGGCAATGAATATCAAAATATTTCCAATCTTTTTGATATCGATTTCAACTTTACTTGTGACGATTCGCCATCAACTCCACCTACTACAAATATTACTCATGATGCACCATCATGTAACGATCCAACTCCAAATTTTTCCCCACAAAATTTTTCTGCCATTTCAAATCAAAACTCAGTCACATTAAATTGGACCAAGCCTGTGGGCAATTTTACTTATTATTTAATTGCTTTTGGTGATAATATAAATGCCGACAAATACGGTAATCCCAATATTGGTGGCCCCGACACCACTTCGTATACTGTTAACGGCCTGTCTTCGGACATTCCCTATTATTTTAAAATTCGCACAGGTAATGGCTGCGCCCCAGGTCCATTTTCTGGTGTTGTCTCAGTCACACCCCGTGGACAAGTTTTAGCCAACCCCATTATCCCTTCTGGTTTTCAACCTGGCGTTTTAGGAAATGAAACGACTACTCCAAACACTAGCGAAACCCCCTCAATTCTCGGTCAAGAAAACACCAATAACAATTATTTTTGGTACTTAATTTATACATTAATTTTTCTAATTTTAATTTTGATATGTTTTCTTTTGTACCAGCATTTCATATACTAGTTTAGTGTTCAAAAAATTTTCTCATTATTTTTTACCTTATCCTGACAACAATCATCGGGCACTTTTACTCCAACCATCTTTTTTGGCTTTATTTGTTGCCGTCTATCTTTTAAATCAATCATTTATCAAATCATTTACCATTGCTCGACCTGGGGTGTTGGGTTATTCTTCCGAAATTACGATTAGTAAAGTCCTAGACCAGACCAATACAGAGCGCGTAAAATTAGGTTTAAAACCATTAACCTTTAACTCAACTTTATCTAAATCAGCCCAACTTAAGGCTGACGATATGTTTACCAACAATTATTGGGCCCACACTTCACCCGAGGGCAAATCCCCTTGGGATTTTTTTAATAATGCTGGTTATGAGTATTCTGTGGCTGGAGAAAATTTGGCCAAAGATTTTTACGACACCGAAGGCCTACTCAAGGCCTGGATGAATTCACCGACTCATCGGGAAAATATAATTAACCCTAAATATCAAGAAATTGGCATTGGGGTTGTTAATGGAATTTTAGGGGGAGTTAAAACAACTCTGGTAGTTCAGCATTTTGGTACTCCTCGCAACGGTGTTGTTTTAGCATCAGTTCCACCTGATGATATTGCTGTTGAGTCTAGTTTTATCCAGAACATACCAATAGCTAGTCCAATCCAACTAAACAAAATTTTTGCTATGATTATGTTTGTATTTATCATTTGTCTTTTAATTGTAGATTCCTATATTACTCTAAAAAATAAAACCCCCCGGCTTACAGGTTCCAGTGCTGGGCATATTGGATTTTTACTTATAATTTTATTACTTTTAATTTTTACCCATCAGGGAACTATTTTCTAAAATGCATCACATATTTAATGAAATAAAACACTATCCTCAAAATTATATTGTCGCTTTAATTTTGGCAATTTCAGTTTCTTTTTTATTGTTGTTTTATCGTTTCGACGCGCATACCCAACGACAAGTAGTTTATTTGACCTCAGGACTGTACTTGGGCTGGTCTCTCTGGCACCACTACCGTCGTGGTGATATCACTACTTCAATTATGATGGAATATTTACTTTTAGCCCTACTTGCTTTGATTGTTGTCTCAACCACGCTTTAAAATAAATACATCATTGCGAGGAGTCTTCGACGAAGCAATCTATTTGGAATTTAATTAGCCTTTTTATTTTGGAATTCAAGTATTTTTTTCGGATCCCCCGACAACAACACCTCTGGTACTTTTTTACCATCATAAACCTCTGGTCTAGTATATTGTGGATATTCAATATAGCCATCACTACTGTGACTTTCATCTTTTGAAGATACATATTTACCCAATACTCCAGGCAATAATCTTGTCACACTATCAATTATAGTCATCGCCGGTATCTCTCCACCAGTCAATACATAATCACCAATCGATATTTCTTCATCCACCAATTCCGATATTCTTTCATCAAACCCTTCATAATGACCACAAATAATTATTAAATTATCATACTTTCCCAGTCTTTCTGCATCACGTTGAGTAAATTTCTTCCCCCGTGCACTCGTCAAAACAATTCTTGTTTTTTCTCTTTGTAAATTGTTATTTATAATTTGTGATTTGTTTGGAAATTGTAGATTTGTTTTTTGGAAATTAGTTATGTCAGTAATCGCCTTGGCGATTACGTCAACTCTTATCAACATTCCCACTCCACCACCATAGGGTTTATCATCCACTGCTCCATAGTTATTCCACGCCCACTGTCTCATGTCGTGAGTTTTTATTTCAATAATTTTTTTCTCCACCGCTCTCTTAATCATCGATTCTCCAAATACCCCCTCAAACATTTTTGGGAACAGCGTCACAATATCAAATTTAATCATTTTAATTTAGCAACATTTCATTAATTATTTTTTTAATATCTTGCAAAAAAACATCATTGTTTGGTTTTTGATTTTCAATCCACTTTATTTGATCTAATAATTCTACTGGGAATTCAGCCAATCTTTCGGCAATATTTGGCGGAAATATACCTACCGCCTTTGAATTACTGGCAGTAAAAATTTCCTTCCAATTAATTTTCTTATTTTTGGAAATTGCCCAAATATCCACGACATCTTTTGGTTCATCTCGTCCAATAATGGCTGTTAGTTTATTCGCTAAAATATTTTCAATGTTATCAGTCTGCAAATAAAGAGGTAATTTTTTGAACTTTCCCAAATGCTTTCCACTATCATTTACCAAGTCAATTTTTAATTTATCGTTAACCATTATGGAGTAATAAGTGTCACTTTTAATATTTATTTCCGTTTTTAATTGCGATAATTGACGTAAAATATTTTCAGCTAAATTCACAAAATTATTATTTTGATTTACAAAAAAATCTAAATCATCAGAGTATCGATGATTCAAATAGCCACGAGACAAAGCTGTTCCACCAGTGAGATAGAATTCAGTTTTTATTTCACTCAAGATTTTTAGTACTTTGTCTTGTAGTGGATAAAGTGTATCGATGTAATAAGAAGTCATATCCCTTTATTATAGACCGATTAAATACTTTTGACCTGATTTTATTCCAATTACTTATAAATAAACTTTTGGGAATAATTGCCATCGCCTCATAAAAATTTAGGTTCTCCAAAACTCGTTTTATTGCCCAAAGTTGGTCAAATTTACCCATAACTTTTTTACCTTTAAGTATTTTTTCAAAATCATCCTGTTTTAGATTGTAGTCCCACACCACACTCTTATAATTTCTAATTTTTCCAATCATAATTAATTATATCACCCAAATTTCCCCAAAAATCGTTGGGGAACAGTGTCACAATCTCAAATTTCATAATATATTTTATCAAAAATAGTGCTAATATAAGTCAACTTATATTATTGTATATAAACAAAATAATGTCTGAAGCAAAGGGAAAATTAATTGTAATAGAAGGCATCGATGGATCAGGAAAAAAAACACAACAGGATTTATTGGTTGAAAGATTTTTACAAAACGGAATTTCAGTAGTTACTGACGATTATCCTCACTATGAATCGAGTTTTTGGGGAAAACATGTTGGTCGAATGCTCGCAAAGGAATGGGGGAATCCAATGCAAACTACTCCATATTTAACCGCTTTGCCATATATGCTAGATGAGGCTGATGGAAGTAAGAAAATAATCAAACCTGCCTTAGATAACGGCAAAATTATAGTTTCTAATCGATATTTTACATCAACTGTTCATCAAATTGCCAAAATGCCAGAAGGGGAACAAAGAGATAATTTTGCAAATTGGATTTGGCATGCAGGGTATGATGAGTTGAATATTGTTCGTCCAGACTTGGTAATTGTGTTGCTAGTTGATCCTCTAATTTGTCGAGAAAATATATTGCAAAAAGCAAAAAGAAATTACACTCAAGGACATTTAATGGATGCGGCCGAAGAAGATTTTAATCATCAAATGGAATCGGCAAGTGAATATAGAAAAATGATTGCAAAAGAACCTGAAAGATGGACGCTAATTGACTGCTGTAATGAAGGCAATCTAAAAAGTAAGGAAGAAATTCATGAATTAGTTTGGAATGAAATAAAAAGAAGAAAACTAATTTAGTTGTTATATACTCTTCCTATGACATCAAACAAACAAATTGCCGTGATTGTTATTCCTACCTATAACGAAGCGGGGAGTATTGGGGAAATGATTGAGTATTTAAATACTAAAACCTTCCCATCTTTAGATCAAAAATGGGATATGAAAATATTGGTCGTCGATAGTAATTCCCCCGATGGCACTGGTAAAATTGTCTCCGAAAAATCAAAAAAATATAGTAATACTTTTCTATTTGCTGAAACTTCAAAAGATGGCATCGGTGCTGCCTATCTTAAGGGTTTTAAATATTCCATGGAAAAATTAAATGCCGATTTTATTTTTGAATTTGATAGTGATTTTCAACATCCGCCCGAATCAATCCCTGGAATGTTACAAGCTATGGATGAGGGTTATGACTACGTTATTGGTTCCCGTAAAATTAAAGGAGGTAGTAACCCCAAAGGTTGGGGATTTAAGCGAGTATTCTTGTCCGAAGTTGGTAGTATGATCGCCCGTCTAGTTATGTTTTTCCCCTTCAAAAATTTTTTCAAAGTTACCGACCCCACCACTGGTCTAAAAATTACCCGTGTCAAAGGCTTTACCGATCATTTAAATTTAGACTTTTCCCATTTATATACCAAAAGTTTTGGGTATAAATTTCAACTATTATTTGAAACTTTAAAGTTGGGAGCTAAATTTAAAGAAGTTCCTTTGCAATTTGGTCTCCGTGAAACGGGTGAATCAAAAATTGAAAAACAAGCCACTATCGAAATGCTGATGGTTGTATTTAAAATTCGTTGGTATGATGATTTTACTCAAAAATTCCTAAAGTTTGGCATAATCGGTGGTTTTGGTTTTGTTGTCAATGTCGTTGGTGCCAAAGTTTTTAAATCTATCATGATTACCCCTACTTCAAATTTAAGTTATTTAAACGGTATCGCCAACGCTATGGCCTCAGAACTAGCCATTATTTCTAATTTTGTTTTTAACAATCTTTGGACTTTTGCTGCCAATAAAATCACCAGTCCCAAAATTTTCATTTCCAAATTTATTACTTTTAATTTATCATCAATCGTCACTGGCATTGTTATTCCCTCGGTGGTTATCGCTATTTTAACCTCTATCTTTGGTGATTATCTATTCCTTTACCAAATTATCGTCATTTTTGGTCTAACCATTCCCTTAAACTGGTTTGTCTACAACAAGTTTATTTGGAAAAAGAAATAATACAAACACGTCATTGCGAGGAGCAGATATTCAATTGCGACGTGGCAATCTCGTTTTGATTGGCACGGCACTTTCTAAATCCCATCGAGATTGCTTCGTCGTTAAGAAACTCCTCGCAATGATGAATTTTTCGTGTACATTAACTTAATATGAAAAACCAAACCAAACCCACTCCCGATGTTAAGACTATGTTTAGTCAATTAGAATCAACCCTCGATTTATATTTTGATAAAAAAGCCCCCGCCATGCCTGACAGTGTTAAAGAGGCCTTGGTCAAATATGGTCCCTACCTTACCGCTATATTAATGTTTATGGCCTTGCCCATTATTTTAGGTTTACTCGGTTTTGGTGCCATGATGTCACCTTTTGCCTATATGGGTGGTTTCCGCTATGGTCTTGGTTTTTCATTTGGATTATTATTTACCATTGCCATTTTAATCATGCAGGGTTTGTCTCTCCCTGCCTTATTTAAACGTCAAAAATCTGGTTGGAATCTAATGTTTTATGTTGCTCTTCTTCAGGCAGTACAAAACCTACTTCGTTTTAATCTTGGTGGCTTAATCATCGGCTCAGCAATTTCTTTCTATATTCTTTTCCAAATCAAATCTTATTACAAATAAGTTTTTTAGCAGTTTTGCTAGCATCTAAAAATATATCTTTGTATTTTACGTCGGGCGGGTAGGTAGCAATTTTGGCATAACCATTTTTTATTAAATTCAAATTTACCATCTGGCCGTTAACCCAAATATAGCGTAATAACCGACCATATTTATCTTTATCACTCACATCTTTTTCCAGTTCAATTGTTTTATTTAAAACCATTTTTTCGTTTTTAGCTTTTGCCATTTTGGCAAAACACAAAACTTCTGCTCTTTTATCAGTCATTTCAGGACTATTAATTCCAATGTATCTCACCTTTCGCTTATCACTTAGTTCGACAGTATCTCCATCTATTACGCGTGATACCAAGACTCGTTCTTTATCACTTTTAACAATTACATCTTCAACAACGACTTTTTTGATATTAACATTTTCTTTTATTTTCTTTTCCAAAAATATCCCCAAAGCAAAGAGAATAATTACAAAAACAAACAGACTAAATAGTTTAATTAATTTAGAATTCGTAATTTGTAATTTTAAATTATTAATTGAATTTGAGACCCGGGTGGGAGTTGGACCCACCTGAACAGTTTTGCAGACTGCTGTATAACCGCTTTACTACCGGGTCATATGTATGGATTACAGTCTATTTTATCAAAAACTAACCTCTTTTAAACATAGTTCTTTCGGGTACAAAAATCTGACTTGGGACAAACTAATTTTGGATTCTTTTTAACAGCAAAATTATCCAATATCAAATCAAAATATATTTTTTCAATCACTCCGTTACCATTCGCTTACTAAAACTTCCCCTGCCTTTAGTATATTTATCACTAGTAAATATTTTTTTTACCATCTAGTACCTAACCTTGTATTTTTTAGTTATGGTTTGACCATTAGCCGTTTTATATGTAATCGTTAGTCGCATATTGCTGATATTTTTGTGCGACAAACAAGCACCATGTGAACAAGTCCCCAAAAAGATTGACCGAGACACATTGCCTTCACGGGGCTTTACTGTCCTGTAATCGCCCAAAAGAATAAAGCCCATCCAAGCTTGTATAAAGAATTCGATAATAAGAAAAATAAATCTGTGATGGCAGAATACGAATTTTACCGAATTATCTGTCAAAATTTATTACAATATATTTGTCATCGATTTCAAAAGACAAAAGTTGACCAGATTGTAATTGTGTTATCTTCAATCTTTACTAATAACAAGCGTCAAATAATTACCAAATCATTAAAAAAGTATTTGATTAATGAATCGTCTATTCCATTCAACATTTATTTTCATAGTTCACAGGCTGATATAAACAATCAAATATCAGATTATTGTTGTTGGGCAATAGCCATCAAACATGAACGAAACGAATTAAGACCTTATCAGGTTATTAAAAGTAAAATAAAAAGTGAATTTGATATTTTTCGAATGGGGAAACAGTTGTATTACTAGTCTTAAAAAAAATGACTTCCCCAACTATCTTTTTACAGAAGAGCCCAGGGGCTCTTGTCGTTGAGGGAGAACCTTTAATACAATATATCATAGCTGTTTCAACAATACAATATATTTAACCGTATATATGGTCATAATTTGCTATTGACAAAAAGCTACACACATTCTCATGTTTATAACCATACAAGCTGAAATTCTATGGAGTATAAATCGAAAGATAAATTCTATGTTTTATTTTCTGGACTAATTCTAAAAGATTCGAAGAGTTTTTTTTGTTCCTTCTCAATATCTTCTCGTTTTTGTTTAACCTCTTGTTCCGAGTAAAATCTCTCTTCTACAAACGAGTCATCAAAAGAAGTTGTGACTTGTGCTAAAGATTGAACTGCTGATGCAATATCGCTTTTACCAGTAAATTTATCTGGGTTCATAGCTATTCCGAGTAATCCATTTTTTATACCTTCCGCCGACTTTTGCCAGAGTTTTACTTTGGCTTTAGTGTTTTCCTCTTCTTTTTTAGAAGAAACAATTTGGTAAATTGTTATACTTGCAAAAACAACATTGAGAAAAAATGAAAAAAGTGATATTGGTTCAATGTTTAATTGCATAATTTAACTAATTATATATACTCATCACGGTAAATATTCTAACCACATTTATTAAAAAATCCTATTTGTACCCAGTAATAAGTACCATAAGCGTATGTTCCCCATCAATAGTTTTAGCGACACAACCCTGGTTCACAGCTAACTCTGAGATGGTTGTCCCTGTCCGTATTTTGATAACTGTCCTTGTTAATACTTTGTTGTGGGAAGGTGACTTCTTCCAATTCTCTAAAGAAGCCTGATCAAGGTTTGCAGAGTGATCAAAGTTAGTAAGATCTATACCCATCAACGCTTCACCAGCAAAATTATAGCCTTTTGCTTGTTCTGGCATACCAATGTGTGCCTCTAGACCACTTTCATTGAATGCCTTCATGTTATCGGCAATTAGGTATTTTGCTCTATTCTGTGCAAGCTCACACAAAGAAGTGGATTTAACTAACTCTGGAGCTCCCATCCTCGACCGATATTGGTTAACAATTTGTAGGACATTTTCTACATCAAAAACTTCATTTACGTCTTTTTTGGGAACAGGATTTCCCTCGTCTGCTGTCAGCATTATCGTCGGTACGATTTTTGTAACTCTATCAGGAACACTGTTATTCCCAACTTTTATTAAAACTAAAAAAAGGATAAAAATAATTGATGAAAATATGATAATGGTTTGCTTCCTCATTACTATATTTTAGCATAAATAGTGTACAAAATTCCATAAATTTTTGCGTTTCGAGTCGACAGTTTTGTTTTACAACTTTTTTAATAATTCCAAATTTCCACTAATCAAGGCTTCTTTTTTCGCTCTCGTCCAACCTTTTAGTTGTTTTTCTCTTCTCATTGAATCCAATTTAGTTAAAAATTCTTCTTTATAAACTAATTTAAAATTCTCATGTTTTTTCGTAAATTTAGATGCTTTTTCTAAATATTTACAGTGCTCTTTGACTCTTTTCTCTAAATTATTTGTTTGGCCAATATACAAAAAATTATCGATATTTCGTAAGATGTAAACGTAATATGACATATTCTTCGATTCGCCCTAAATGTAATTGATTGGGCTCACTCAGAACATTCGACTCAGGGTTATTGCGATAAGCATAATTTGCAATCTGCTCGGCTATAGCCATGAGCGAATCTTTCGACGGTGAGCGTAGTCGAACCACTCAAGATGAGTCGAATGGTTAGGGCTGTACGTACAAATTCGAATGTACTTTAAATCATTATAGCTCCCGATGCTTCGATCGGGACAGGTCGCCCCGCTCGTCCCGTCGCTGGTCGGGACGAAAAACGCGGGGCTCGATTGAAAATTATTTTTTGCGCGCGCGATTTTTTTAAAGTTTTTGTTCCCCCGGCACTGTACACGGACGAAGGAATGG
>MNZO01000003.1 GCA_001873665.1 Candidatus Shapirobacteria bacterium CG2_30_35_20
TCTATTTTAGGGGGTACCGGTCAACCCTTTTTGGGGAAGTTGGCATTTTTTATAATTCTTTCTAATTCGATATTATTAATTTGTTTATAACATGATTTTATCGCCTCTTGACAAGGAGACAAAGAATAAGTATAATAACCTATAATATTATATTTCTAATATGACAGAAGCAACAACAGGTAGAATACCATTAATACAAAGCAAATCAGCGGGAGAGTTGTTTGCGCGTGTTATGACTGGGACAGTAAACGTTTTGATGGGATATCCTCGACCAAGACCTCTTATCAATAGTCAACTAAGACAATCATTAACAGAAGCCGCGCCTGATTCAATTTCTATCGTTGATAAGGCTGAACATCGTGCAAATAAAAAAGCTTTGCATGAATCGGAATTAGTCGCAGCTGGTGTTTCTGTATCTTTACTTGGATTGATTCCAACAATTTATAAAAATATTGCTCCAATTTTTCCCGATACAAATATTGTTACTCAAATAGATAATGTATTTTTGAGAGGTTTTGCAGCTATCGTTAATGGATCAGCATTAACTTTTTTCCCAAATAGAGCAGTAAATGAAATAGCTTATAAAGTAACTGGTAAAATTAAGCAGAAAAAATTGGAGCGAGATGTTAAAAACTGGGCAAGGTCAGAAGGATTAAAAATATAAGACGTTTGACTCGTTAACTAAGGTACCTCGATATTTAAATAACTATCTACAGTAGCAACATTCTGGCCTAATGGAATTCTCGGGAAAACTAAAATCTTTCGTTGACCAAGGTCAACTGCAATATCCCTAAATAATAACTCCTTTTGAGTAAGCCTGACTTCTTCAGCTGGTTGAAAACCAATTTTCTGCAAGGATTCAGAAATAAATCTTGTGTTGAATACTGTTTTACCACCTAAATCAAGATTCCAATCGTTATGGAGAATTTGGATAAACCTTATATCATCTTTTTTTGAAAAAATATCTGATAAGGGGGAGTATTTTTTTCGATCAGCATCTCTTGTGGTATAACCTGCAAATAAATCCGAAGGCAGAGCTGCATTTGAGCTATAGTGAAATAAGCAACCAGAACCATCCTTTGATATACCTACTAAACTGTGACAAGCTTCAAAACCAGTAGACATCATTGGACTTTTATCAAAAACCCTTTGATCCCAACCTATTTGTTTTCCTTCAGTAGCGCGAGCATATTGATCGCGTAAAGCTCTACCACCAGTTAATTTAAATTCTGGCAAAACTTTTCTATTAATTTCTGAAATATTATGTTGAGGAAATGTTTGATTAAGCGTATCTAACATACTATTATGTATAACAATTGATATGTCTATGTCAAGTCCTGAAAATATTGAACTGATTTCGAACCCCATTTAAGAACACATTTGTAAAATAGTTTGGTGTTCGATAACCGATTGTAGTATGAATTCTGTCGTAGTTGTAGTACTTAATTTTATCTTTAATAAAACGAATGGCTTCTTTTTGATCATTAATTAATAAAATCTCATCTGACCACTCATTCTTAAATCTTCCAAAAAATGATTCTTGGCCTGCATTATCAGTTGGTGTTCCGGGAGCAGAAAAAGATAGTTTGGCCATTGATAATATTTTGTTAACATAGCCATAACTGGTGTATACCGAGCCTCTGTCTTGATGAAAAATTAGTTTCTTGGGTATTATTCCAATTTTCTTTTTAATTTTATCTATGGCCATATTAAGTGATTTAAAAACTAATTCTAAATTTGGTTTTAAACCAATTGAATATCCATAAATCATTTGTCCAAAAACATTATACTTCCCCCTAGATTTCGGACAGTGACCTAAGATACATTTTAGTTATGGATAATATTCGTCGAAATCATCCACCGGCCTTTAAGGCTCAAGTGGTATTAGCACTTTTAAAAGAGGAGAAAACAATCAATGAGATCTGTTCTCAGTTTTGCATCCACCACACTCAGGCCACCAAATGGAAGGCCAAGGTAGTCGATAATTTATCTCATTTATTTGATGATAAATTAATCGGCGACCAAATCAAAGAAAAAGATCACATTATTGATGATCTCTATCGAGAAGTTGGACAATTAAAAATGGAGTTGGAATGGCTAAAAAAAAAGATGGGCTATACCCATACCTGAAAAGATAAAGCTAATTGAACCTAATAATAGGCAATTATCAATAGTTTCTCAGTGTGCACTTTTACAATTAAATCGTTCTGTTTTCTATTACGAGAGAAAACCAGAGGTATCCCCCAAGGACATTATCCTGATGGGGAAAATGGATAAAATCTATACGGATTATCCCTATTATGGTTCACCTCGAATTACCCATGAACTGCAAAGAAATGGAGAAAACGTTAATCATAAAAGGGTAGCCAGATTAATGAATATCATGGGGATCGAGGCAATCTATCCAAAACCTAATTTGAGCCAAAATGATAAATCCCATCCAATTTATCCATATCTACTTAAAAATCTAGATATTACTAAACCAAATCAGGTTTGGGGAACAGACATTACCTATATTAGGGTAAAAAATGATTGGCTATACCTAGTAGCCATTCTTGACTGGTACTCAAGATACATTGTCTCTTGGGAATTATCGGACACTATGGAAGCAGGTTTCTGTGTCCATAATTTACAAAATGCCTTAGATCAGGCATTACCAGATATTCACAATTCAGACCAAGGGAGTCAATTTACCAGCGACGAATATTTGGGAGTACTCCACACTCAACCAACTGTTCAAATCAGCATGGACAGTCGAGGTCGGTGTATGGACAACATCTTCACTGAAAGATTGTGGAGGAGCGTTAAATACGAGGAGGTGTACATTAAGGATTACCAATCACCAAAAGAGGCTAGGCTCTCCCTGGCCAAGTATTTAAAAATCTACAACGAAAAACGACTCCACCAATCACTGAATTACAACACACCAGCCGAAATTTACTTTGGCAAAAAAACATTAAAAATTTAGAACAAAAGGAGGAAATAGTCTCTTAAGTCGCCGATATTACTGTCTTGACAAAGGGGTAAGGTTTAAGTTCCCAATAACTATGAAAATTTAGATAAATATAATTTGGATTCAGATGCCGACGGTTACCCCGACTTTATTGAGTCTGAGATTGGTTTAAATCCCCTAATTTCAGAATATACTCAATGCAAAATATCGGATTGCCAAGATTCAGACAATGAACAAACGAAAACTACGCATAACGTCCTAATTATTTTAGACTCTTCTGGAAGTATGGGTCTTGGCAATCCAACTAGACTTGAGATTGCCAAACAAGCTATTAAGAAATATATTTCGATGGCTTCAACCAATACTAATGTTGGGCTGATGGTTTATGGACAAAAAGGTTCTAATACCGCATCTGGCAAACTGATTAGTTGTGCTAGTGCTGAGACAATTTCTCCGCTGGGCACACTTAATAGTTTGTCGGTTGATAGCGTACTATCATCAGTCAATCCTGTTGGCTGGACTCCAATGGGTTTGGCGATTCAGCAAGCAGCTCAATTGTTTGAAGGTAAAAATAGTGAAAATAATGAAATAATTCTTCTTTCTGATGGCGAAGAAACCTGTAATACAAATCCGACACAAAAAGCCAACGATTTAAAAATGTCCAGTTTAAATATAAGAATCAACGTCATCGGATTTGCCGTAGACTCGAGTGCCCAAACACAACTAAACCAAATAAGTACTAGTGGAGGGGGGACATTTTCTACGGCTAACAACCTAACTGAACTTGATCAAAAATTTAATGATCTATACAAAAACGGCCAAAATCTGCTTTTACAATTTAAGTGTAATTCTGCCAATACTGACAGTTTTCGTGCCTGCTATAACGTCGCTTTTCAAAAAAATATGGACTGGATTCGAAAACGTAAATTGATGTTTTATGAAAAAACCATTAGTCAAGATGAATACAATAAACTAGAAGAACTAAGTGCTAAACTATATGCCCAACAAAAAGAAGTTACCAACACCGAAACTCAAAAGTTGATTAACCAATATAAACAAAAGCAAGACCAACTCTAGTCCATGAAAATCAAAAATATGTCTAACAAATATTTCCGAATTATCGGCATAATAATTATCGCTATCAGTATATTATTTATATTATTTATATTATTATTTGGGGTTAAATTAATCTCTAAAAACATTCAGGAATGTCCAAACCAAAATGATATACTCCAATTAAAAGAATTCACTACCGATGTTTTTTCAATCAATATCCCAACAGCATTATCTCAAAAAGACATGTCTTTCTTTATTACCCCGACCTGGTTGTTTGCCTGCAAACAGCCAAATGATGCCAAAAACATTGAAAGTGTTCGTCTATATATTGAGACGGCTGGTCCTTTTGATATTAAAACTTTCAAGTCTAAAACCGATTGTGTTGGTTATTTTGATAGCTTGTATGGACAGGATAATTCAAAATTTATTGCCAAACTCCTATCAGTAGATTACCTGACATATTCCGTTGATTTTAATAAGTGTTATCTCAAATACTCGTTAATTCCACCTGACAAAAATGAGTTGTTTTTTGAAAGAATAATACTGTTATCAAATTCTAGTTCTAAACCTTTGCAATATGATATATACACACATTATCCCTTAAACACATCTGCTAATACTATCAAAGCTTTGAATGAAAGTATAAATAGTTTTAAACTAAAATAAGTGTATTATTTAATTAATTTATATATTTAATAAAAATATGAAAAAAATTTTGAGAATTATATTTGATATTTTATTCGCTTTTGGAGTGGTTGGGTATATTTTTGGCTTGATATTTGGGATGACGACGAAAGATGGATTTAATTTATCGGGAATGCCGGCTTTGCTGTTATTTGCTTGGCTTATATTTTACTTCTGGGGATTAAGTAAAATGGGTAAAAAAACGTTGGGGAAAATGATATTTAAGGTTTAAATTTATTATTGTATTGCCCGATTTAAGATAATAGCAGCGGCAATAGAATCAATGCTTTGGGATTTTTTTGGTTTTAATTGGTGGGCTTCGATGGTGGAAACGGCTTCTTCGACAGTTTCAATGGGGATAGACACTTCTGCTTCTAGTTTTGAGATAAAGTTTTTGGTTATAGTGGCAAATTTACCCTGGGATAGACCAATATAAATTTTACTGATAGTGTGGATTTTGATTATATTTTTTAAGGTAGGAATAAATTTATCATTATTGGCAACTTGAGGCAGAGTAAAAATAATATTGTTGATGGTGTACGCCAAACCGACTCGTCTGGTTCCATAATCAATGGATAAATAATTCATATTAAAAATCAACGATTCGAGCCTTAATTACTAAACGACGCAAATAAGTGCCTGGAGGAGTGCAGGTGATAAGAGTTAAATAGCGACCATCAAATCGCTGTTCGAGAACCGAAAGATCGGCGGGGAGGACTTCATACATTTCTTCGACCAAATATTTATATTCGACATTATCGAAATTTATCAAAATTTGGTCACTTTGTTTCAGTTTATATAAAGTAGAAAAAATAGTTAAATAGGATTTGGGATTGAAAAACTGAGGCAAGACTGAATGACCAAAAACTACAGGTGAGCCAAATTGTCCAGGTAAAGCAGTTTGGGGATATTGAATTAAACTTTTTTTAAGATCAAGACTACCTACTTCTACCACGGCATTATCAATTTTTAATTTAGGAATAGAGATGGTGTATTTGGTTTTTTGTAAAGTAGAATTATCTGAAAGATTGGTTTGACCATCAATAAACCAATTGGATAATTGGGTAAAATCAGTCCCACTTTCGCCAAGGATACTACCTGAGAGGGAAGAATTTACTGAAAGGGGGCTGATTATTTGATTAAATTTTATGGAATATTCTATTTGATATTGTAAAATGGGAATAACGGCTGACAAAAAAAACAACAACCCAATAATCAAAAACGAAAAAGCAATAATTTTTTTATGTTGAAGATGGAGTTTGGGGTGAGGTTTTGATACTTTTGCCTCTTTTTTAATATAAATATATCCCATTTTAGTCTTTAACAATGATATTTATTAGTTTTGATTTGACGGGAAGACGATGGAGGAGATTTAAAAACCAAAGTGAATTGGTGAGATGATGCTGATAATATTTAGGGACGGAATTTAAAACTGATTTAATCTCTGATTCCTTTTTGCCTAAAAGCTTTGGTTTCAACTGATCAATGTTTATTTTAGGATTGGCTTTGCCGGTAAGCGTCAGTTTGCCGGGAACATAATTTAATGAGACAACGGCTGAGTTTTTGTCTAGGATTGACAAAGTCTCTTTTTGGGAAAATAAAGTCGAGATTAGGTTTTGTTTTTGAGCTAAATCTAGATAGAGAAAACTGACTTTGGAAGAAAGGTCAAGAGATAAAATGTCAGCAACCTCACCAACCTCACGATTAAAAACAGTTTTTTGATTGGTAAATACCATGGTTGAATCTAAAATAGAATTTTGAGGTGACTTTTGAGAATTAATATCAATATTGGCACGCTCTTTTAATAGCTGTTTGGCTGATTCGAGGAGATTATTTTTATCTGTTTGAGTGACAATGGCAATTTTTTCTCGAGTGCCACCAGTAAACTTGGAACTTGATTTAACCAAAAGATTGGTATTGTCTTTTATGGTTAGATTTTGATTACTAGCCAAGTTATATTCTGGACCAATATTTTGGGCGGCCGCTGCCGCCTTAACTTGCCCCATATTTATAACACCAGTATCTAGGTTGTACGTACTAGCAGGAAGTAAAACATTATTGGTCGTCTTAAATATTTTGCCGGTAGTATCGACGATAATCAGCCCACTATTTACGGAAATTGAACGGTCGGATTTATTGAAAATAGTAACTTGACCTTTGGCTTTTTGCCCGACTTCTCGAGTGCCAGTAGTGGGAAGTGAAGCTCCAATACTTAAATTAAATGTTTTTGAGGCAACATTTGTTTGAGGGTCAAGAGTGATATTGAAATTTTCATTGAAATCAACGGGGTTTTGTTGAATGAATATGTCAACCTTGGCAAAAAAAAGTGGTAAAATTGGCAAAAATGGTAGCAGGGTAAAAGGTAAAAGCCAATAGTAGCTTAAATTAAATTTGGGGAATGAGATAGGTTTTGAGATTTTTTTGACTGGTAAAACAACATCAACCGGGGAATCGACAATAGTGAAACCAAGATTGCTGGCGGGGGTAATGTCAGGGACAGTTTGTGGAGGAAGACAAGTGTCAGGATAAATTTGTTTTTTAATTGTATTAACGAAAATTTGGTCTAACGATAATATATCAAGAGAAATAACGTCGGGAAGGTGAAGAAAGGTTTCAGTGTCGTGGTGGGTTAGCCAATTATAATTTTTTAAATCATCAACAATTTGACTAGTAAAAGCACCCGTAACAATAATTTTTGGAGGGAGAGCTGAGGGAAAACCTAGGCCAAAAAGGATTTGTTCTAGTTTTGAAACAGAAAAATCAGTGGTAAAATTTTGGGTATGTCTTTTTTTTATTTCACCTAAATAAACAAGAGAAATTTGATAATGACTGGGGGTGAAATATAACAAAATATAGGAACCTGGAAACGAATCGTCATTGTTATATGACTCAACAAAAGCTTCATCGTAGCTAATTTGACCCAGTGGATGAAGCTTTAATTTAGTACAAATATTTTTAAGATTGTTTAACATTTCACCAAATATTTTACCGTCTGCCGAAATCCAAGCTGGTGGGACAATAAATGCACAATTTGAGGTAGTCTCGCCATTTTGAGAGGAAAGTGAGGTATCAATGGCTTTTAATAATGATTCCGAATCATTTTGCTCCCACGATATTTCTTGACCTTGACTGATGACTTTATCATCAACCAAAGAAACTCTGGCCGAGTCAGATGTAATGGAAATTAACCAATAAACATTATCTTGCATCACTCTAGAATAGCATAAATTCGACGCTTGCCTCCACCGGCTGATTCTTGTTTGGTGATGGTAAATTTACCCAACTCTGAGGTATTTTTGATGTGTGGACCGGTGCAGACTTCGGCAGAGAAATCCCCCATTTTGTAAACTGTGACAATCTCGGGATATTTATTGCCAAAAAAAGCCAGAGCGCCAGATTTTTGAGCGTCAGTAAATTTCATTGAATTTACCGTAATATCAATCTTTTTATTAATTTGGTCATTGACCAGATTGGTGACTAATTTTATTTGCTCGTCAGTTAATTTGTCGGAATGAGAAAAATCAAAACGTAATCTTTCGAAAGTTATATTGGACCCCGACTGTTGGACGTGATCACCTAAAATTTTACGTAAAGAGGCGTGTAAAAGATGAGTGGCAGTGTGGTATTTGGTGATGATTTCACTGTGATCGGCCAGTCCCGATTTGAATTTACCGGCGGAAAGGGTTTGAGAGAGTTGCTGATGTAGTTGTTTTTTTAAATCAAATTCTGCCCTATCTAGGGACAGATTATTTTTCTTTAATTCTTCTTCGATCATTTCAACTGGAAAACCATAACTTTGATACAGGTCAAAAGCTTCTTTACCAGAAATTGCCACGTCGCCATGCTCCTTGCGATGACGTACTATTAATTTATTAATTTCATTTAGGCCTTTATCTAATGATTTTCTAAATCGATTTTCCTCGGCTTCTAAAATTGAAAATATTTTGTCTTTATTTTCGTTTAGTTCTGGATAAATACCGGCATAATTGTCTTGGTTATCAATGACGGCTTGGGCAATAATTGAACAAAAATTGTTATTTATATTAATTAATTTTCCCTGACGAATGGCACGGCGAATAAGTCGACGAAGAATGTACCCAGCCTCCTTATTGGATGTCTCTAACCCATCGGCAATCATGAATACAGCTGCGCGAATATGATCGGCTATTATTCTGAATGGTACTAAGTTATTTGGATAATTTTGATTTGAAATTTCTTCAATTTTTTTGATAATTGGTTGCCAAATATCGGTCATATAGTCATCATCATAACCGAAATAAATCGCTAAATTTCGTTCAACACCATAGCCAGTATCAACGTTTTTTTGTGATAATAAAACATATTTACCCTTGGTATCTTTGTTGTATTGCATAAAAACATCATTACCGATTTCAATGATTCGACCTCGATTATCACCACTTGTTAATTGGATGGGACCTAGCTCTGGATGCGTATCAATAAACATTTCGGAGTCAGGTCCACACGGACCAGCAGCTCCGATAGGTCCCCACCAATTATCTTTTTTGGGCAAAAAGTTAATCCTATCTTCAGGAATACCTACAGATCGCCACAAATCATGACTTTCCATATCTTTGGGTGCATCTTTGTCACCAGCAAAACAAGTAACGTGGATTTGTTCTGGTTTATAATGAAGATGTTTTGTCAAAAACTCATAACTCCATGGGATCATCGTCTCTTTAAAATAGTCACCAAGAGACCAGTTGCCAAGCATTTCAAAAAATGTGTGATGACAGTTATCCCCCACCTCTTCAATGTCATCTGTTCTAAGGCTTTTTTGAACATTCACCAACCTTTTACCTTGGGAATGGGGTAACCCTAGTAAAAATGGAATCAATGGTTGCATTCCGGCTGAAGTAAAAAGTGTGGTTGAGTCATTCTCGGGTATCAGGGATGCAGAAAGGATTTCAACATGGCCTTTTGAGACAAAAAAATCGACAAATATTTTTTTCAATTCGCGGGCGTTCATAAGGAATTATAGCAAATTCGTGACTGGTAGAGACGCGTCAGTGGTGCGTCTCTACCAAATTTATTTGTAGTGTGTTATTATATTCCATGGCTGAACTAGCAAATCTTATGTTTCTGCTGCCGGATGCAATGAGTAAAGGAATAAATTTTGATATGCAAGCTCGTCCTGAGACGATAAAACCAGCAAATTTGTCAAGATATTTACTAGACGAGATTGCTGACACAAAAATAGATATAAGAAATTTAAAAGCTAAATTAAAAGAAACTCCAACGGACGATGAATTAAAAATAAAACTAAGCAAAGCTCGTTTTGAATTGGCTGATATTAGGGAAAGTCGAACGGTTCTAAACGCTTTAAGACTACCTGGACCAACAAATATTCCATTGGAATCCAGAGAATATGTGTTAAACCGCGTACAAGCAAGATTAGAAGTCAAACCTATGCTTGACGATAGTGACAGGAGTAATCCATCTCCTCTAAGAAAAAAGTTGTCTGAGCTTTTTGGTGTTAGTCCGCCTAGAGCTTACATGGGATTAGAAATATCTTCATAAAAGACTTGATACTCAATTTTGCTTTTGACAGCCTAATTTATCCCTTACTTTGCCAAGAGTTGTGATAGCATAATCTTGGGCTTGATGATTATCTATTCCTCTATATGTTCCTTCAATAATATCAAGACAAGGTCCTAAACTATGCCCTATTTCTTTAAGGGTGTGTATTTCTAATTTATCTTCCTTCAACTTCCTAATTTCAATTGCATCTAAAACATCAGACATCTGCTTTGAAACCATTTCGATGCTTGCTCTTGAATCAAATACCATCTTACCCAGTAAATGACCTAATCCGGTAGGAATAGTTAATAATTCCCCAACCCTTGCTGAATTCTGTTGCTTGGCTGTGAAGAAACCACGAATCAAATCGGGCAAAAGATTACCATCTTTTTCTATTCCATTGACTTGCGCCGCCGCATTGATTACATCCGCACACGCCACTCTATTTTCAATAACAAAGCGAGGAGATTGAACCCAAGATGCCCCGCTATATTTACGATCTAAATAATATCTAGAAAATAACCTATCAATTAAGTTGCCCACATCAAGATGCGCCAGGTGGTCTGGAGTGATATGTTGTGTATTTGGTATTTCTCTCATATTTTATTATTGTATCACGGCAAAATATTACTTTGATTTCTTAAACACTTTTTTTGGTTTGATTACTTTTTTAGGAGTTAAATTTAATGTTTCGACGTCTTTTGGCAAATTGACGGATATTTTTTTTACTGGCTCAATTACTTTTGACTCAATAATTTTATTTACTTTTTTTATTATTTTTTTGTCACCAAACAAATCGTTAAATTTATCTTTAATTTTTTTGACTATTTTTGCCTTATCATTGGTAGAAGTTAACACTATGACACCCGCAATAATGGCTCCTAAAATTAGCCCCATAATAAAAAGAGTGGCGTCATGCTTTTTTGCCATGTGAAAAAGAATTAAATAATTTAAAACCGTTTTTAAAGCCCATTAAGAAATCGGAGGCGGAGGAAACGGGACGGGCAATGGAAGAAGAAATTAGATTGGCATCATCAACAATTGGAGTGATTTGTTTTAATAATTTACGTAAATCTTGAATAAATTTAATTAAAAATACAAAACAGATAATGATGGCAATAGTGATAATTGATAGGCTGATAGAAATAATGACTGAGGTAATATCCATAATTAAGTTTACACTATTTTAAAATTTTTTCTTCAACAGTCGTTTTGCCGGCGGGGGAAGTGGATTCAACCACTATTTTAGCTTCGGAGGTTGATATCTCAATTTTTTTGGCAAAATTGCCGTTTTGGTCAACGACGACTAAATTTTCGTTTATTTTGACAGTGGATTCACTGTCAGTATTACCCCTAATTTCAACTATTTTAGAATATAATGGCCAATCAACTTTTAAAACTGGTGGACGATTGAATTTAATATATTCAAAAATTAAATAGGCAGAAAATAAGATGATAAGTAGAGCAACAATAATAGTATAAGTAAATTGGGGGGTAAATGATAAAAAAGAAATTTTTTGGTTATGGTCACAAACTTTTTTGGCATAGTCTCGACGAAAAATAGAGACGATGTCATTAGGATTTAAACCTAAATATCGAGCATATTCCTGAAGCATAAGAGAGCAATAGGGTTCGTCGGGAAAATTATTTTGGGATTCTTTTTCAAATGCCTGTAAATATCGCAGGGGTATTTTAGTTTTTTTACTAATTTCATCTTGGGTTAATTCACGGTCGAGACGGGCAGTTTCTAGTAAAAATGAGGCTCTTTTCATAATTATTGATCATCGCTGGGGGTGGCGTGAGGTATTAATATTTCGCGAGCTTTGGCGCCTTTAACTGGACCAATTATGCCAGCATGTTCCATTTCATCTAAAATTGAAGCCGCCCGAGCATAACCAATTCGTAAATGACGTTGAAAAAAAGAAGCCGATGCTTTGCCGGAATTTCTGGTTAATTCAACCGCTTGGGTAAAAAGTGAATCATGATTTTTGCCATCAATAACATTAAGATTGGGCGAAAGGCTACCAGGACTTTTAACTGGTTGTTTTAAGATTTCGTCATTATAATCACCGACTCGTTGTTTTTTCAAAAACTCAACGAGACGACCAATTTCTTTGTCGGAAATAAAACAACCTTGAACCCGAGACGGTTTGGCTTGCTCGGGAGGAATATAAAGCATGTCGCCACGACCTAATAATTTTTCAGCTCCTGGTGAATCTAAAATTACTCGAGAGTCCATCATCGAGGCGACAGCAAAAGCTAATCTGGTGGGAATATTGGCTTTGATTAAACCAGTAATAATATTAACCGAAGGACGTTGAGTAGCCAAGACTAAATGAATACCAACAGCCCTGGCCATTTGGGCAATACGACAAATGTTGTCTTCAACTTCGGCGGGAGAAAAAAGCATAATATCAGCCAACTCGTCGATAAAAATTATAATATAGGGTAGTGATTGGATACCAGAAATATTGTTATAACCGTCAATGTTTTTGGCGCCAACTTGAGTAAAAATTTTATAACGATTTTCCATTTCAGACACCGCCCATTTTAAGGCGGAAACTACTTTTTCTGGCTCGACGATAACTGGAGTAAGTAGATGGGGAATACCATTATAGGGGGTTAATTCGACTCGTTTGGGGTCAACCATAATTAAACGGAGTTCGTCGGGGGAGGCGCGAAAAAGAAGGGTTGATATCCAAGAATTAATACAAACAGATTTGCCAGAACCGGTTTGGCCAGCAATGAGGACGTGGGGCATTTTGTCAATATCGGCAACTTTGGGAATTCCGGCAACATCAAGACCCAGGGGGACACAGATTTTGGTGCGAGCATTTTTCATGGCGTCGGACTCGAGAATTTGACGAATGGGAACGACTTCTAATGAACGATTAGGAACTTCGATACCAACCAGGGAACGTCCGGGAATGGGAGCTTCGATACGAATTTGACCTCCAGGAGCAGATAAAGCCATAGCTAAATCATTGCTGAGGGAAACAACCTTGGTAAGCTTAGTACCCAGAGCAACCTCAATGGCATATTGAGTAACAGATGGGCTTTCGTTGACGTCAGCAACACGGGCAGTAATCCCAAATGATTCAAGAGTTTGTTCTATAATATTGGCATTTTTTGATACATTGCCGCGATCGGCTTTGGTGCCAGGAGTGTTGTCAAAAATGGAAATGGGAGGGTAATTCCAAACTTGATTGTTAGATGAGCTTAATATGGGTGAAGCAAAAATAGAGTTATTGTCTGATTTCAAAACTGGGGGAATGTCGAGAAATTTTTGTTCATCTTTTTTACTGAAATGTGGCTCATCTTTGGCAAAAATTGGTTTATTCTCGATCTTGGCTGATTTTTTCTCTTTGGATTTAACTGATAGGCCGACAGTATATTTTTTAATGATTAAAAATATGCGAGAAATAAATTTGACAATTTGAACAATGTTGGTATCAAATAAAACCACAATTCCCACAATGAAGGCAAAGAAGAATACAATAAAGGCGATGATTTCCGAGAGAATTGCGATTGATTGTTGCCATAAAAAGATGCCAACCAAACCTTGTTTAAATAAGGCAAGTGAGGAGATAAACATGATTAAAAATCCGAAAAAAACGTTGGCTTCCCTGAGAAAACTTTTGATTTTGGCAAATAAAAACGAAATTAAAAGCAATAAAAAAGGAATCATGACTGAGGCAAATCCAAAATAGTTTTGCATAAGTTGGTTGAATTGGGTAGCAAAACTCCCCTGTTGTAAAAATGATATGACCGAGATGACCGATAAAATTAAAAAAAATATAAAGAAGATTGACCTGACGGTATCGGGCTTAAGTTTAAGACTGGGGAGAATTTTACTTTTCTTTCGACCTCTGGGCATAATTCAGTATACAATAACCAATAACCAATAACCAAGAGACAAACAAATTTCAATTACCAAGAAACAATATTGCAAACAAAAAAACTAATTATCGCCTAAGATTTTATAAACATCAGACTCTGATTTTATTCTTAACTTTTTAGCAGTTAGTTGTCCGAGTTTACGAATTTTTGTCAATAACTTAATCCAAACAACCAACGGTGGGGGGATGGTTTGCCACATCGAACGCATTTTCCATTTTCCTCGACGGCATCGAGGGGGAGACAGCGAGTGGTGGCCTTGGTGTCGGTTTTAATTTGAGCTTCACAGTCGGCAGTTTCACACCAGTGGGCGCTGATAAACCCACGAGATGTTTCCATTATTTTTTTAAATTCATCGTAAGAGTCGGCTTTAAAAGTATTACTTTCTGTAAACTTTTTGTGTTTGTCAAATAAAGATTGCTGAATTTCATTAAGTAATTTGGCAACAGTTTTTGATAAATTGTCAAATTTAACAGTTATTTTTTCACCAGTATCCCGGCGACAGATAATAACAGTACCAGCAGTGACATCACGATTCCCTATTTCGATTCGAAGAGGAACGCCTTTTAATTCCCATTTGTTAAATTTGGCGCCAGCGGTTTCACCTTCTTTGCTATCAATTTTTACTCGATAATTTTCTAATAATTTTAATAATTCTTGAGACTTAGATAGTGCAGTATTATGCCCTGGGATAGGGATAATTATGATTTGGATTGGGGCAATATTGGGTGGCATAACTAAACCTTTTTGGTCACCATGGGACATGATTAACCCACCAATGGATCGAGTAGAAAAACCCCAGGAATTTTGCCAAGGAAAGGATTTATTGCCTTTTTGGTCTTGGACTGTCCAATCGATTGATTTGGCAAAATTTTGACCCAAGTCATGTGAGGTGCATGCTTGCAATGATTTACCATTGGGCATTAGAGCTTCAAAAGTATAGGATTTGGCACCACCAGCAAATTTTTCGGTGTCGCTTTTGGCTCCGATAATACCATACATTCCAAATAACTCTTGATAGGTTTGGGCATACATTTTGATGGCCCACTCCACTTCGGCAATCGATTCTTCGTGGGTTAAATGAGCGCAATGCCCTTCTTGCCATAAAAATTCGGAAGTCCGCAAAAATAAATAGGTGCGTTTTTCCCAGCGAACCATATTACACCATTGATTGATGCGAACAGGTAAATCGCGCCAACTACCAAACCATTTTTGATACATGTGATACATTATGGTTTCGGAAGTGGGACGAACTGCCAGTTTTTCAGGTAATTCTTTGCCTCCGCCAATTGTCACCAGGGCTAGTTCAGGGGCAAAACCTGCAATATGTTCTTTTTCTTTTTCAAAAAAAGACATGGGGATAAAAAGTGGAAAATAGGCATTGTCAACGCCGTGCTTTTTGATTAACACATCCATAAATTTTTGAATGTTTTCCCAAAGGGCATAGCCATAGGGACGAATTACCATACAACCCTTGACAGGGGCATAGTCGGCCAGTTCGGCCTTAAGTACAACCTCATTAAACCAGTCGGATAAATTTGTTTTGAAATCAGGAAGTTGATGTGACATACAAAATAATAGCAAATTCACAGGGACGAATGCGTCGTGGTACCACCCTTGTTAATCTCTTTTGAATTTATACGGTTCAGTTCCGGTCAGCCTCATCGGCGACACCTCCAGAACGTAATGAATCGAAGATTCAAACGTTCTAGGGACGTTTAATTGCGAAGCAATTATTACGTCTCCACGGCGGGATACCGTTTCATAGGTTTAGTTGATTATATCATCAAATTGGTGAGAGATTGAAGGTCATCTTTGATTGTTGGGTTTTGGCCACTGGTAAAAGCATCGTCGAGATGTCCACCTAGCTCACTATGAGTTTGAAAAGTTTTGATTCCAACAACTTTACCTATGTATCGGCAATAATTGTTTGCAATATTATTGGCACAAACCGTTGAATCTTCTGGTGGATCGGAACCAACCGATATAACTATTATTTTTTTGTTTTTTAAATCGGCATCGGTACGATGAAAAATAATATTACTTCGATCAATAAAATCTTTAAATAGTCCGGTTGGCATTTGAAAATAATTTGGGGAGATGAAAACATAAGCATCGGCCTCGACCATTTTGTCAATAATTTCTTGCATGTCGTCGTTTAGCCGACAGACTTTTCTGTGATTACAAAATTCGACACAACCATGACAACGCTCGATATTTTTTTCGCGAAGTAAAATAATTTCGTTATCTATGTTTTTACTTTTAAATAACTTTTGTAATTCAATCAAAATTGTTTCTGAATTGCCTTGGCGTGGACTGCCACAAATGCTTAATATTTTCATAATTAGTTTATTATTTTTAATACCCAATTGTGTACATTCCAAGAGTGCCGTTATATACAAAAATAAAATTAGATAAAATGTCTCGACCTATTAATGCCATTATTGGCTGTCCTTTCAGATCAGCTCCAGTAATCGAACCAAAATCGACATTAATTTTGGCGGCAGGGAAAAAGAAATGAGCTGGATAACGATATTGTTGTTTTGGACCAGCTGGAGTCATAGTATCAACAATACCAATCGATTTTATACCAAGACTTTCGATGGTACCATTGTCAACACAGCTAGAAGAAGCACCAGTATCAATTAAAGCTAATCCAACTATTGGCCGAGGGATCGGTAGGTTTGATCTAGTAAATTCTTCGGCTAACGATTGGGGAACAGATATCTCGATACTGATGACTGGTCCAGACTGTAATATTCCTAGTGGTTGAGGTATATTTTTGTCGTCAACAAAACTATGATTATAAACTGGCATGAATTAACCCTGAGTACAAAGAATAATTTGTTTGAATAAATTTTGTTTGGATGGCTTGTTTTATTAAAAAAGCTTGATTACCAAGTTTTTTGATACCAGTATTGTAAGCATCAACTTCATTGGTAAATGAACCTAACAATTCTTCATTTTTAATAAGCAAAAATTGATTTGAATAGTTTTTTAAAAATAATTCTTTGTTTTTCTCGTAATAATCCAGTTCTTTTTGCAAAATATTTGTATCCATAAAATATTATACACCCCAAAAGGCTCGCGGTGCACGAAATAAATTTCATACACTACGCGAGCTTGGGATTATTGTAACAAAATTGACACTTCGACAGCTGATTAATATATTGATGGATTAGCAACAGATAAATTCAATTGACCTGTCTTATCAACCCAAAAAACACCATTTTCCTGAAGTAGCTGTTCTTCACGCCCCCCCTCAGAACTGATATGAAACCCGACAAAAGTTTTGAATTTGATTCCCTTTTCTTTAAATGCACCCCTTAAATTATCGATGGGTTGCATTTTTTCTCTGGGGTGATTTTTTGGTAAAACATCTTTGGATGCCAATGGAACTCCTTGTTGTAATAAACGAATTGGATCGGGACAAACTCGAGGATCACCTCGAGTGGATGATTGGCCATCAACGACTTCTACATGGACAAGTGAATAATTATTATCAGATTTAGGTAAACTAGATATAACCATTTGGTAATGACCGTTATGGTGCCCAAAATATTTGTCCTTTATCACAATGGATTTATCATATATGTCGAAACTAGCATTAGTCCAATCAAGTCCCATTGGTACGTCAGCTATAGCTTTGGCAAAGGCCAGTAACAGATCTGGCCTACTTCTTAATTCATCACCGGTCGGCAAGTGCTTGAAATCGTCAATTAAAACCTCAACTGGACGAACTGTACCACTAACGAGAGATTCGGAATATTTACCTACATCTGGGTGAGTCATATTTTGATTACTTTGATTAAATATATAAAAAAACAATTTAATTATGTTTAAGTTGATACAGGTATTTTACCTATGCAAAATATGTTTTACAAGATAATAAACCAACAGTTTTTTATACCTCCATCACTAGAGGTAAGACCATGGGTTGGCGGCCGGTTTTTTCCAAAATTATGCCTTCAATGTGAGCCTGAAGCTCTTGTCTAATAAATTCAAAGTTAGCAGGTTTGCTAGTTGCCTCTTGAAATTTGCGATTGATTTCGGCCATTAAAAAATCCATCAGATCGGCATTTTCCTTTTCAAAGACAAAGCCACGGGACAAAATTACAGGGGGCTTGGCAAGTGTGCCAGTTTCTTTGGTAACCAAAAGAACAAAGGAGAACATACCCTCCTCGGCGAGTAATTTGCGATCACGTAAAACCGTGGTACCAACATCACCAATACCTAGACCGTCGATTAAAACTTTGCGGAGTTGATTGTGTTGTTTTATATCAATTTTGCCATCGGCGAAAAAAGTAATGATAGCATCGGTATTAGGGGAAATTAATTGCTCTTCACGGTACCCCATGGTTTTGGCAATGGTGTGGTAACTTTTGACGTGACGGAAGTTTCCACCAATGGGTATTAAATATTTTGGTCGGACTAAATCCATTAAAATAGCATGTTCTTTTTGGAAACCGTGACCGGAGACGTGGATTTCTTGAGACTCGCCATAGACAACTTCAGCACCCATCCGGGACAATGTATCAATTAAATCGTAAATGTGTGAAGTGGTGCCAGGGATGTAGTCAGGTGCCGAGAATATTACTTTGTCACCAGATTTTATTTTTATTCGGTGCTTGCCCATGACCATTTTTGATAAGGCGGAATTTGGTTGAGCCGAAAAACCTGCAACTAAAAATATAAGCTTATTGTCGGCAAAGTTTTTGACTTTTTCGACATCGACGAGGTCACCATCAGTCAAATTTATATAACCCAAATCCTTGGCAATGGCAATGGCTTTGTCAACAGAATAACCAACAAGGACAACTTTACGGCCAGCCCGTTTGGCGTATTCAATGGCTTGACCCCAGCGAACAATGTTACTAGAAATTGAAGTGACAAAAACCCGACCCTTGGCAGTAATAATATTGTGGTTAAATTTTTCGGCTATCGAACTTTCGGATGGAGAAAAACCTTCATGGTCGGCACCTAAACAGTCTGACATTAAGGCAATAACTTTCTTTTCTCCTACACGGGCAATGTGGGCTAAATCAGATGGTTTGCCATCGAGGGGGAATAAATCGAATTTAAAATCAGAACCATGGTAAAAAACACCGATAGGGGTAGTAATGGCAAAATGATTGGTGTCGGGAACGGAGTGATTTACTTTAATACTGTCAACAGTGA
>MNZO01000013.1 GCA_001873665.1 Candidatus Shapirobacteria bacterium CG2_30_35_20
GCCTGTGGAGGAAAAAATTTTAAATTAAAAATTTCCCTGAATATGCCAAATAACTCTACTAAAACTAACAACAAAGAATTCATCTTTGACCTATCCCCTGTCACCCCACCTATTGACGCCGCTTGGTATGTCATCAACACCTATTCTGGTCACGAATACAAAGTCATCGAAGCCCTCAAAATCCGTATCAAAACCATGGGTTTGCAAGATTATATCTTTCAAGCTATTGTCCCAATTCAAAGCAAAATGGTCATTCGCCGAGGTTCCAAGATCAAAACCATGGAAAAGACTCTCCCTGGCTATGTCTTTATCCAAATGATTGTTACCGATGATTCCTGGGTTACTGTTCGTACCACCACTGGTGTTACCAGTTTTGTTGGCATTGGTGCCAAACCTACTCCCGTTTCCCAAGCTGAAGTTGACAACATTATCAAAACGACTCAAGAAGACAAACCAAAATATCAAGCTCCGTTCGCTATTGGTGATCTTGTGAAAATCACCAGTGGACCATTTGCTGATTTTATTGGCACAATTGACTCTATCGATCAGACCAAAGGCAAGCTTCGTTGCCTTGTTTCCTTCTTTGAACGCGAAACACCAGTCGAAGTCGACTTTTTACAAGTTACAAAGGAACTATAAACTAAATTACAAATAACAACAAACAATTTCCAAACAAATCACAAATAACAAATCCCAAAAGTTTGTAATTTGGAACTTTAGAATTTGGAACTTGATTGGAAATTGTAAATTTGTTTATTGGAACTTAAATTAATTACAAAAATATGGCCAAAAAAATTAAAACAGTCGTCAAATTAGCTCTCCAAGCTGGCATGGCCAATCCCGCTCCTCCAGTTGGTACCGCTCTCGGTCCTCATGGTATAAAAATCATGGATTTTTGCAACGATTTTAACGCCAAAACCGCCAATATGAAAGGCTCGTTAATTCCCGCAATTATTACCATTTTTGAAGATCATTCTTTTGAATTTATCATCAAAAAACCTCCAGTTTCCGACATGATCAAAAAAGCTACCGGCATTACCAAGGGTAGTGGCACCACTGGTCGGGAAAAAATTGGCAAAATTACCGACGCTCAAATTACCCAAATCGCCGAAACCAAAATCGTTGATTTAAACACCAAAGATTTACAAGCTGCCAAGCGCATGGTCACCGGCACCGCCAAATCCATGGGGTTTGAGATAACTGTATAAAAGTTATTATTTGAAATAACCAATAACCAAATAACAAGAAACAAACAAATTTCAATAACCAATCACCAAAATTACAAACTTTTGGAATTTGGAAATTGAAAAATTGGTAATTGTTTGGAAATTGTTTTTTGTATCTTGGAACTTCAAAATTTATTTATTAAAATTTTGTAAAATGAGCAAAACTACTCAAGCAAACAAGGCCAAAGCAGTCAAGAAAAAACTTGTCGTGGAAGATCAAGTAATTGATCAAAAGGCTCAGGAAACTCCAGTCAAAGAAGTAAAAACTGAAACTGAAGTTACTGAATCTGTTACCAAAAAAGCATCTCGAGTCCGGAGTAAAAAATACGTTGCCGCCCGTAGACTTTACGACACCAACAAACTCTATCCTCTCTCCCAAGCCATTGAGCTTGTCAAAAAGACATCTTTGTCCAAATTTGATGGCAAAATTGAAGCCCACGTTTTGGGTATGGATATGGGCAATATTGGCGAAATTATTTTTCCCCATTTAGAACTTGCTAGCAAAAAAATCGTCATTTTAAATGATGAAATTTTGGCACAAATCAAAGATGGCAAAGTCAATTTTGATATTTTGATTGCGACTACCGTCACCATGCCCAAATTACTTCCATTTGCCAAAATTTTGGGTCCTCAGGGTTTAATGCCCAATCCAAAAAATGGCACTCTAACTGACAAACCTGAAGAAACACTCAAAAAATTATCAGTCGCCAAAACCATAATCAAATCAGAGAAAAAAGCTCCTGTCATTCATCAAATTGTCGGCACCGTTTCCCAAAAAACTGAAGAAATTGTCGCCAACATCAATGAATTGATTAAAGTTGTCAAACCCATCAAAATCAAAAAACTAGTCTTGTGTGCCACCATGGGCCCAGGGGTTAAGTGTGAAGTTGTAAAATAAACATAGTCATGTTATCCTATACACAATTGTATATGATAAACAAACTAGATATATTACTAAAACAACCACAAAAAATATATCACACCGATGATTTACGGATCTTGTGGGGTATTACTAAACCATCCACTCTCCACCAAACAATATCTCGATTAATCAAAAAAGGGGTGTTAATTAAAATACACAAAGGTCTTTATTGTACTATTCCTATTTCCGACCTTGATCCAATCGAGCTGGGTTTTCGTCTTATCAATCGTTTCTGTTATCTCACCACCGAGACTGTCCTCGCTCAAAACGGAATTATTAATCAATCCCCTAATAAAATTACCTTTGTTTCCAATATTTCCCAAAAAATTACTGTTGGCGATAATACTTTTTTATATCGTCAATTAAGTGACAAATATTTATATAACAGTGATGGTATTAGCCCACAATCAAATGGCGTTTTAATCGCTTCTGTTGCTCGGGCCAAATCAGATATGCTCTATTTTCAACCGAGTTATTATTTTGATAAAAAAATATGATCGTCAATCGCCAAGCCGATATCATTCACAAAGTTCATTTGTTGCGAGTCTTGACAAAGATTATTGATAATCCAATTTTAAGTCAATCTTTATACTTTAAGGGTGGTACCTGTGCCTCGATGCAAAATATCTTGGATCGTTTTTCCGTTGATTTGGACTTTGATGTCAAGTCAAAATCTGATGAAAAAGTATTAAGGTCAGAGTTTCATAAAATATTTAAAAAACTTGATTACACAATTTCTCAAGAAAGTAAAGTTGCCCTCGAATTTTTTCTTAAGTATAAAAATGGTCCAAATTTACGTAATACTCTCAAAATTGATGCACTAAATTTTCAAGTCAAATCAAATTTATACGCCCCCATTTTCCTTCCCGAAATTGGCCGTACTATCAATTGCCAAACCAAAGAGACTATCTTTGCCAATAAATTAGTGGCAGTCAAAGACCGTTTTAACAAACACAAATCCATTGCCTGTCGTGATATATATGATATTCACCATTTTTTTATGATTGGGTTAAATTACCGAAGTGAAATTATTATTGAAAGAACAGGCCTATCCCCTCATAAATATTTTGAATATTTAATTAATTTTATTGATCAAAAAGTTACTCAACAATTAATTGACCAAGATTTAAACACATTATTACCACTCGATTCCTTCAACAAAATTCGAAAAATATTAAAATCTGAAACTATACTATTTTTACAAAATAATATATAATCAAAATCTCATGTCCCCCACCTACTGCGGAATAGATTTTGGAACTACCAACTCCTCCCTCGCCATTTGTACCGACAGCAAAACAACAGTCATCCCTATAGACAGGCAAAATCCCAACAGCAAAGTTCTCGAATCACTCATATATATTAATCCTTTACAAGAAATCGCTGTCGGCCATAATGCTATAAATCGGTATTTGACAGATCTTAATAATTTGCCCACAGTTCCTCTCCGCGAAGAATTTACCGGTCGCATGATCAAAACCTTCGGCCCTTCTGGCTACAGTGGCGCTGGTCCAGTTATTTTTGTCCCCGAAATTGTCGAGGTTGACGACAGTGGCCGAGGTCGACTACTTCAATCACTAAAATCAGTTTTGACTAGCTCTGTTTTTACTGGCTCCAACATTTTTGGCAAATTTTATAGTTTAGAAGATCTTTTAACTTTATTACTAAAAGAAATAAAAACTCGAGCCGAGGTGGAAATTAGTCACAAATTAACCTCGGCTGTCATTGGCCGTCCTGTTAAATATGTCGGTACTTCAAAAAACAAAATCGCTCTTGACCGTATGCAAACCATCGCCAAGAATGCTGGTTTTAAAGAAGTACAATTTGAATACGAGCCCGTTGGTGCCGCCCTAGATTATGGTATCACATCTTCCTCGTCCCAAAAAATTTTGGTCTATGACTTTGGTGGTGGTACTCTCGATATTTGCATCATGGAACTACCGAGCTCTAAAATATTGTCTGTCGCTGGACGTAGTTTAGGTGGCGATCTTCTCGATTCTCATCTAGCCCTGCTTAAATTAGCCCCCCATTTTGGGCTAAATTCGCTTATAAACGGTAAAATGCCATTCCCCCGTTATCTTTTTTCTACCTTTTCTTCATGGTATATGGCCACCCTGCAAAAAACCGTCAAAAATCATGATACTTTAGAAGAATTGGCTGTCAAATCATCGCAACCTAACAAAGTTCGAAATTTAATCGCCTTAATTTTTCATGATTACGGTTTTGAATTTTTTCAAACTCTAGATTTATCAAAAATTTCGCTCTCAACAAATAGTCAAACAAATTTTTTGTTTAATCGACCCAAATTATCTATTTCAGAAAATATTACAAAGTCTGATTTTGAAACCAGTATTGCACCCGATCTTGAAACTTCACAAGAATGTATTAATGAAGCCTTAAAATTAGCCAATTTAAAACCAAATCAAATTAACAAAGTAATTCTTACCGGTGGTTCCTCCCAAGTCCCCGCTTTTATCCACCAATTATCTGAGATCTTCTCAACTGACAAACTGATAAACTCTAACCACTTTACCTCCGTCGCCTCCGGTCTAGCCATTAGAGCAGAACAACTCTTCTCTTGATAAAATATACTCAATGAAAAAATACTTTTCCCTTTTTATCCTCTACTACCTTCGCTTTTTTGCCAAACTTCAATTATTAAAAAATCGCCAAATGACTATCGTTGGTATCACCGGCTCAGCTGGCAAAAGCTCGACAGTCGCCGCTTGTCAAGCGGCACTAAGTTCCAAATATAAAATCAAAACCAATGGTGGCACCAATTCCGAATCTGGTATTCCCCTCTCAATTCTTGGCATTAAAGTCAATGGATATTCCCCCATAGACTGGTTAAAATATTGTTTACTTGCACCGATAAGTTTATTAACCAATTGGCAAAAATACGATATTTATCTTTGCGAAATGGGAATTGACAGTCCCAATAGTCCCAAAAATATGTCCTATTTATTATCCATCGTCAAACCCCAAATTGGCATATTTCTTAATGTCAATCTAGTTCACAGCGAATTTTTCAAGGACATCAATCATATTGGTCTTGAAAAATCAAAGCTTATCACCTCTCTCCCTTCAACTGGATATGCCCTCATTAACAATCGCGACCCAATTGTTGCCCAAACTACTCAAAATACATTGGCCAAGAAAATTTTTTTAAAACCAATTCACATTGATTTTAATAATTTTGCCCCTCCCGCCAGTTTTGACATTTCTACATCTAGTGCTATCAATCTAGCTCAACTATTTAATATTAATCAACAACTAGCTATTGACAATATTAAAAATAATTTAGTATTACCCCCCAGTCGTTCCTCATTATTTTTAGGTATAAACAATTCAACCATTATTGACAGTTCCTACAATTCCTCTCCACTAGCCTGTAGTAAAATGCTCGCAGTTTTGGCAAGATTCCCCTCACCCCGTATTGCAATCTTGGGTGATATGCGCGAGCTGGGTAATCACTCAAAATCAGCTCACCAAAAAATTTATCGACAAGCCCTAAAATCGGCCAACACAATAATTTCCGTTGGCATGGAAACTCAACAATATTTTGGCGACAAAGCTATTAAATTCTCAAACTACTCCGAAGCTTCAAATTACTTAAAACAAAATCTACCCCAAAATGCCTCTATTTTAATTAAGGGCTCCCAAAACACTATTTTCCTCGAAGAATTGGTTAAATCAATACTCCTAAATCCCACCGACTCCTCCAAACTTTGCCGACAGTCATCTTACTGGCTAAAAATAAAAAATATTATTTAAAATCCTTTTCTTTCTTCATTTTACTCACCACATAGAAAATACCTGAAAGATGGATTATAATCACATGCCATGAAAATAAACGGTTTTAACAAAGAAGCAAATTTATGGATCACCATCCGAAGCACCAACGACTATAAACACGGTGATCCAGCATTAATTAAAATGAATCGTGCCCACCTCTTTATTGAAAAACCAGCCATGAAAGTAAAAATACATGACCTAACTGGCAAAAAAGTTCTCACCGTGGGTTGTGGTAGTGGTGAAGAATGTAAATTACTACAGAAAAAGGGGGCCACAGACATTACGGGTATCGATATTGCCACCAAACTAATCAAAGAAGCTCAAAGATGTTATCCAAAGTACAAGTTTCACACCATGAACGTCAATAAAATAGAATTTCAAGATAATACTTTTGATTTTGTCTACTCAAGCCTCATGATGCACTATCTGAAAGATTGGAAAAACGCTCTAAACGAAATAAATCGTGTTATGAAGAAAGGATCAACTTTTCTTTTTTCAACATTACACCCAACCAGGTGGAGTGGTGAGCGTCAAGGTGACACACTTCTAATGGGTTTTCAATACCCCTCAAAAGACAGCAAATTAAAAATATTTGGTGATTACCTCAACAAAAAAGCCATCAATGATATTGGTATCCGTCGTATTAACATGACATCATATGTCAGACCACTTTCAGATATGTTTCGAGAACTAGTTAAAGCAAATTTCGAAATTATTGATATCTACGAACCAAAAGCCACTACTGAAACAAAGTTTTACAACCAAGGTTACCACGAAATCAATCAAAAAATACCAGATTTCATCATTTTTGAAGCAATCAAAAAATAGTTTATTTATTCTTTTTAAATTCAATATCCTTTTTCATCTCTCTTTCAATTAAATTTCTCAAAAACACAGATCTAGGAACCATTCTATGTTTAGCTACAAAATCAAGGTAATTTAATATTTTTGGACTAACAAAAAAGTTAAAACGAACATCACTGTTATCCTCTGCTTTTTTGAGTACCTCTTTCAACAATTTAACAACATTCTCAGTTGTATATTTCACTAAAAACAATGCATCAGATTTTACCCAACCAAGTACAAAAGAAGGACTATTGCTTTGCGTAAGTACAATAACTTGTTTACCCAAATCAATCGACATATTTATCAAATAACCCACTGACAAACTTGGCAGTGAAGTATCAAAAACACAGATGTCAGCACTTTTTAATTCTTTTAAAATTCTTTCATTATGATTCTCAAGTTCAATAGAAGTCATTTCATAAAAAGATTTTGGGTCAACTCTATCCACCCAATTACTTGTATGAGAATATCCAAGATCTTTAATTATTTTATAGATAAGATGTATCGAGTCAGGATAACTTGTTTTAATCCTTGGACTTGTCCCAAAAAATACTTTCATGGTCTATTTTAACACAAATTTAGAGAAAAACTCCATATCTTTCCCCACTGCCTCTTTCCACAATTCACCCATTTTCCCTCTCATATTATGATCAGCCCCATCAAAAATCTGCAACTCAACATCCTTATTTAACAATTTTAAATTATTGACCACATCTTGTTGCCATTCAACCTTAACCCACATATCAGCCGTCCCCTGCTGGATAAGTATTGGTGCATTTATCCATTCATAATAATTTTCAAACGCATAGCGACGTGAATCATAATACTTATTAAACAAATTTACAAAATTGATCGCTTTTTGCCGATCTTCACCTTCATCGGCCGTGTCAATCAAACTTTGAGGAAACGCCAATGTCATCGGTGCCCATAACACCGTCGGATATTTTTCTCCAGTAATTTCTAAAACCGACAGGGCAATTTGCCCTCCATTGCTATGAGCCCAAATTCCAATTTTACTTTTATCCACCCACGGCAGTTGTTTTACCGACTCTATCAAATCAAGTACCTCTATAACCTTATGAAACCTTGCCTCCAAGACATCGCCCGATTCAGCATCACTATTTCCATAACCCAAAAAATCCAAACTAACTGTAGCGTACCCCGCTTTGGCCAATTCATCGGCCACTTTCCACGTCCCCGATCCGGGATAATATCCCTCTTTTTCGGCATACCCCCGAATCATAATAATTACCGATATGGGCGCAATGCTTTGCGCCCCTACCGGTATATTAATCATCCCCGACACCCATTTACCATCACTGATAAATTTTATTTCATTTGTACGGGCGTATGACAATACGCCACTACGTTTTTCAATTTCTGGAATATTTCCCAAAATTTCTATTTCCCGTACGGGCGCAATGTCTTGCACCCCTCCATATTCTTTTGCCAAACTATCAAAATCATACTTCTCCAAACTTTTTTCTGTAAAATTTACGTTTGCCAACGGACTTATAATTTTCCTCGGCCAAAAAAAATAACCCATTACACCAATTAAAATAAAAATGCTAATTATTTTTACCCATTTACTCACAGCTAATTATATAGTATAATTCCTCTTGTCCTACCGAAGACAGCAGGTTTAGCGAAAGCTTATAATTCCCGCCGAGGCTAAAAATAGATTTTTAATCTACCTCGCCTCTTCGGCGAGTTTTTTGTTTTTAAATTTAAAATTTTAAATTTCTTTAATAAAATGTCAATCAATAAAATCAATAAAATCAATCAAGTCGAAAAGGTCAGTAAATCCTTAACTTCGGCCAAATCAGCCGCCCTTTTACAATACCAAGGATTAACCGCTGGTGATATTTCTAATTTACGCGACAAAGTCCGTGCCGGTGGTGGTCGTCTAGAAGTTATCAAAAACTCACTTATCACCCGTGCTTTAGCCAAAATAGGTATCAATTTACCAACCACTTTAACTGGTCCAACCGCTATTGCTTTTTCTAATCAAGACGAAATCGCTCCATTAAAAGAAATCGAAACAGTCAACAAAGCCAAAGAAAAAACATTTTTCAAATATGGAATTTTTGGAGGTAAATTACTTTTGTCCGATGATTTAACCAAACTTTTATCTCTTCCTTCCAAATCCACTCTTATCACCCAATTACTAGGCGGACTTAAAAACCCATTACAACGTCTGGTCTATGCCATGCGCTACAACCAAACTCAATTGGTTTTAACATTAAAGGCTATCGCCGACAAAAATAACCAATTAAAAACATTAAACTAATAACCAAGTATTCCAAACAATTACCAATGTTACAAATCACAATAACCAAACTGTTTGTAATTTTTGTAATTGGTAATTGAGATTTGTTTGTTTCTTGGAATTTGGTTATTGGTTATTAAATAAATAGTTATTATTAATTATTAATTAAAAATAAAAATATGGATAAAAAATTAGAAAAAATCCTAAATGATATTGCTGAATTATCAGTAATGGACCTCTCCGAGTTAGTTAAAGCCCTCGAAGAAAAATTTGATGTTAAGGCGACCGCTGTCGCCCCAGTCGCTACTGTATCTGCTCCTGGAGCAACTGCTACAACTCCAGTCGAAGAAAAGACCGAATTTGACGTCATTATCACCAATGCCGGTGCTAACAAAATCGCCGTTATCAAGGCTGTCCGTGAATTTAAACCCGAATTAGGTTTGAAAGAAGCCAAAGATATGGTTGATGCTTGTCCTGCCGACCTTGGCACTATGAAAAAAGATGCCGCTACTGAAGCCAAAACCAAGCTCGAAGCCACCGGCGCTCAAGTCGAATTAAAATAAAATATTTTTATTTTAAAAACAAAATCCCCTATTCAAGGAGATTTCTTGTTACTTGCGTTATTATGTCAAATTTGATAAATAATCTTATTCCCACCCCCTAAATAAACTCACTTTTATTTTCCATTTTTAGCCTCTCCACCACCTCACCCACCCTACCGCTTTGATCTTTTCTACATATTAGTAAAGCATCGCCAGTATCAATCACTATCACATCTTTGATTCCAATTGTTGCCACAACTTTCCCTTTTGGAGCTTGTATAAAATTGTCATTACTGTCAATTTCCACCAAATGATACCCGTTTTGATGCGCCCCAATCTCTTTTAAATAAATATCCGCCGACTCCCATGTCCCAATATCAATCCATCTAAACGGCAATTCAACCACCAAAGATTCACCCGCTGCGTGAACTAGCTGAGTGACATCTTCTAGCTGTCCTTTTGGCATTTTTGCATATTCTGTGACGACATCACCCCCTTCGACAATATTCAAAAGAGGTTTATACCATTCCATCCGATATTTTTTAAACATTTCCAAAAAATTTCGTGGCGTCATACAAGTGTGATTTGTGTGTAACAACGCCAAACCTTGATTAAAATATTCTTCAGCTTGTCTTTTGGCATTTTCACCTGCTCCTCGCCACAGAAATTTATCAACTTTATACACTCCAACTCTATCCTGTTCTATTTCCAGTTCACCTTTTATCAACCAATCATTTCCTGTAATTGCAAAGGAGGGGCGAAACCCGCCCGTAATATATTTATTTGAAGTTCTTGCTAATCGATCACACACATCCATCATTTCAAAAAAATATTGTTCAGGAATTCGTATATCGTCAACTTGAACCAACATAAATGGTTCATCTGGGTCAATTTTATAAAGCATCGCCGCTGCAAAACCAGTTGCCGGACCTTGATTGCGTAATTCTGGTTCAATAAAAATATTATTCGCCAATACTTCAGGCACCTGCTCCTTAACCAATCCCGCCTGATCAACAGTTGTTTGAATATAAATATCTTTAGCCTCAAATTTTTTTCGTAAACTATTCCAGTTCCATTGAAATAAAGATTTTCCACTTAATAATGGCAAAAAATGTTTTGGCATTTTTTGACGGCTTGCCGGCCACATTTTAGCACCCACCCCCCCACAGATTATTACTGGTTTCATTGTGTCTCCATTATACAATATGTTACAATCCAAAAATGACTATTCCATATCCCGAAGAAAAAGTTCTTCAAGACCAATTAAGCATGCTTAATCCAGATGAAATTAAAGCAGCCAATAAAACCATAAAAAAAATCAATGAAGAATTTCCTCCACTTCGCCGTAGAGGCCGCCCATCAACAAATTCCCTGTATCAACTGATACCTGAAGAGATGGATGATATTCTCATCTTCGATTAAAAAAAATTAACTTTGTTTTTTATATAACATTCAATTCTCTTTTCACCGCCTCAGCTAACACAATTTTGACATACGACTGATATGGCACGTCTTTTTTATTGGCGATTACCTTCAAATCAGAGATTAAAGAAGTTGGAAATCTAATCAAAACTGATTTTGTTGAAAACTTTAAATTTGGCAAAGACGGATTTACTATTACCTTTTTTAAATCTACAAAATCAAGAAAACTATTTTTATCCCAAAACTTTCTCTCTTCATCTTCGTTTTTAAATTTTGGAATTATTTTTATTTTATTTTTCATATTTTTTATAAAACATTTTTTCTCTTTTATTTTGATCTCGGGCAGAAATTATCCTAATTTTATTGTATCTAACTGTATATATTATTACTAATAATTGATTTTTAGAAGTTTTTCCATAAACTCCTTCTCGGATTTCATCTTTTGAATGTTTATCATCAGTAAACATCAACAATGGAACCATTTTAAAGACTTCTTCGGCTTCTTCCCAAGTTACTCCATGAGACAGGTTATTCTTTTCTTGATTTCCCCAGTCCCATTCAAAACCATCTGCCTTTATTAATTCCATATTTTTAAAGTGTATACAATGATAGTATACATATTAATTTTTGTCAAGCTTATTAATAAAACTATTTATATTCTCCACCGTTGTTTTGATAATCATTCCAATTGCCTCCTTAGTATTAAAGGCATTATGTGGCGTAAACACCACATCATCCCGATCACGCAATAAATGATACGACAACACCTCCTGTAAATCATCCTTAGTCGGTCGAGTACTGGCCACCATCGATACACTTTCCAACATATCTTCATCCTCAGTTACGTCTAATCCTGCACCCCACAAAATCTTATTTTCTAAAGCCCATACAATTGCCTCAGTTTTAACCACCTTGCCCCGCGAGGTATTTATCAGAATTGATCCAGGTTTCATTAATTTAATATTGTTCATATTTAACAAATGTCTCGTTTCGGGTATCGCCGGTACATGCAAAGTCAAAAAATCACATTGTTTTAAACATTCTTCCAATGACACATACTTAAATCCCATTTTTTTTGCCAGCTTAGCGTCTGGTTTACGTTCAACGGCGATTACCTTCATTCCCAACCCTTTCGCTATTCGGATTACATTTTTACCAATTCTACCCACTCCCACCACACCCAAAGTCTTACTAAATACATCAACTCCAGTTAGACCTTCAGGAGAAAACTCCCCCTCCTCCACTGACTGATGAGCCGGTACAATTTTTTTTGCTACTACCAATAACAATGCTATCGTATATTCTGCTACTGTGTTTTCACCATAACTCGGCACATTATAAATTTCTATTTTTCGCTTTTGACATTCGTCTTTGTCAATATGGTCAATCCCGGTCGACCGAGTTGCTATCATTTTTAAATTTGGCAATTGATCTAATGCCTTTTTATCAAGTTTTGAATATACAAACACAGAAACTATGTCATAATTTTTTGCCATCTCCAATTTATCCTGTATTTCCTCAGTAAATATCCCCACTCCTGCTGTATCCAAATTAATTATTTCCCTTTCAATTATTTCCCTCTCCCAACTCTTGACTCCAAAAAATGCAATTTTCATAATCTATTCTATAATAAATTGCCCTGTCAAGGGAAATGTCATTTCTTAATGACAAAGGGTTTGTTCCAAAAGTTTAAAAAATATTGGTTCTAAAATAATTAAATCCCTTGTCCATCAAAATTTCCTTTTCCCCTAAACACTCCTCAATAATTACATGATCTATTTGTATCATCTTGACCTACAAGTATAGTGTATGTTTTAATGAATATAGTTAAAGATTAATCTGATACAAGAGGAGCCACCAAATGGACTATCAAACAACAACAGAAGATAAACCTGTAGTACAGAAATCTGCCCAAAAAAAAGTTAACGGTGTCAGCATTGACAACCTTCCCGACCTTTTAACCGTCGCCGAAGTTGCCGACCTACTCCGTGTTTCCAAACTCACCATCAAACGATGGGGTAAACGAGGAAAATTAGCTGCTATCCGCATCAATGCCCGTGGCGATCGACGTTACCGCAAAGAAGCCGTCTTATGGCTTCTCGGTATCCAAGCCGAATAACTTTAGTCCGCCGATGAGGCGGATCCTGCCCAAATAACTTTGCTTAAAGGCGGTTAGATTAATTTCTAACTGCTTTTTTAGTTTCTTTAGCTCTAAATTTGAACTGGAAGACCAAATTTTGGCTAAAGACACAATCCGCCTTTGGCGGATTGATTATGTTATTG
>MNZO01000012.1 GCA_001873665.1 Candidatus Shapirobacteria bacterium CG2_30_35_20
TTGGCGCCAACAAAATTCCCCCTATTGTCCCCGCCACCAGTCCCAAGAAACCAAATATAAGTGAGTTGCTTCCTTCATTTTCGTTTGACATATAGATAGTCTATCAGATTATTTTTTCTTCGTCTCATCTTCTATTTTTAAAATTTTTTTAATCACTACAAAAACGACAACTGCCACAATGGTAAAGTCCAAAGTCGCCGAAATAATATTACCTATTTTAAATTCCGATCCCATAATTGTAAAAACCAATTCTTGCCACGAACCTGACGGCGTAAATATCCCAACCACAGGCATTATCAAATCCTGCGCTATTGCTGTTACCAAATCTTTGACCGCATTACCTATTACCACCCCAATCGCCAATTCAATTACTTTGTAATTTTTTAAAAACTCCAAAAACTCATGATGATTATTCTTCATCCTCTCCAATAATTTTTGCTTCTTTTTCATTGTAAATTGTAAATTGATAATTGAAAATTAATTTATTCCCCCTCCATCCAATGAGTATCAACTACTACTGTCAAATCTAAAAATACTTTTCTTGCCGACATTAGTTCCAATTCTTTGCGGGCATTGTAACCAATTTCCCGAATCTTTTTACCCCCTGTCCCAATAATCATTTTTTTGTAACGATCAGCCGAAGTGATAATTTCTGCTTTAATATAAATCAATTTTTTCTTATCCACCACCTCTTTTACCTTAACATTAATTGTATAGGGGATTTCCTCTCGCAAAAACAAATACGCCTTTTCCCGAATAATTTCGCTAATATATTCCCTCGCCCCCATGGCGGTTAAAGGTCGAACCTCACTACTCATTGCCTCGATTTCTTTCATTACTCCTCGATTTTCTTTTTGGGGTAACAATTCAAAGATCAAATTCACCAATGTTTTAACATTTTTTGATTTTAACCCTGACACCATCACTGTTTTATCAAATTCATCTTCCAAATAATTATAATCAGGAAAATGATTAGCCGGCCCTACAGCTTGATCAATTTTGTTATACACCAAAATCTTTTTGGTATTAATTTTTCGGAGTAATCCTAAAACTTTATTTTCTTCTTCATTTTTAGGTCGAGAAATATCCACCACCGCCACCACCAAATCAGTTTTAGCCAATTCTCTCGGGATTTCCTCATTTACCCTTTTTGACATCAAATCAACCACCTTACCAATTAAGCCTGGAGTATCAGTAAACAAAATTTTCCCCCTATCATCAGAAAATAGTACAGTTTGTGCCCGACGAGTAGTTTGAGGCAAAGGTGAGGTAATTGACACCTTTTGATTCATGATAGCGTTTATTAGGGTTGACTTGCCCGTATTGGGTCTACCCACTATAGCCACTTTTCCGTATTTCATTGGTATATTTTAACATAAGCAATTTACTTCTTGCCACTTAGCAAGGCTTCTGATAGACTGCTAATTATGACCAAAGTATTACCTCTCATTCCCCTCCGAAATGTGGTTATTTTTCCTTCAGTTGAAACCTCATTGTTTTTTGGTCGACCCGAATCAGCCAAATCACTTTTAACTGCCTACGACAATTATGGCCGCATGGTAATTATCACGGCTCAAAAAGATGTCAACACTGAAAAACCCGAATTTAAGGATATTTACGAAACTGGAGTATTAGCCCGTATTGAACATGTTTTACAAACTGACGGTTCAATGCACTCAATTGTCAAAGGCCTTTCTCGTGTTAAAATTACTAAATTTATTCAAACCAACCCCTATATTTTGGCTCAATACGAAGATTTGTCTTTAATTGATGAGCAAGCACTTGACATTCAACAACCAGCCGAAGCCTTATTACTTAATCTCAAAAAAGCTTTTTCCCTTGGCCGTCAATTTGATCTTCCCGCCATGATGCAGTTATCCACCGGTGTTTCCTCCTCTGATTTGGCCGACCAGGTTTCTTTTGCCGTCAATGCCAAGGTTGAAGATAAGCAAAAATTGTTGGAAACATTAGCGGTATCAATTCGTCTTCGTGCCGTCACCGAGTTGCTAGCCCAGGAAATGAAAGTCGCCGATTTGGAACGGGATATCGAGACCAAAACTCAAGAAAAATTTAATTCCAATATGAAACGTAACGTCCTCGAGGAACGTAAACATCAAATCGAAGAAGAACTAAAAAAGTTGGGTGATAAACCAGAAGCAGAAACAGAATTTTCTGAGCTAGAAACAAAAATAAAAAAATTAAAAGTATCAGAAAGTATCAAAAAGAAATTATTAAAAGAACATAAACGTTTAACTCAAATGGGACCAATGGCTCCTGAATCATCCTATATTAGGACATATTTAGAAATAGTTGTTGACCTCCCCTTTGGAGTCTATAGCAAAAACGGTCTTTCAATTATAAAATCAAAAAATATTTTAGACCACGACCACTATGGATTAAAAGAAGTTAAAGAGCGGATTTTGGAATATTTATCAGTCATGAAATTAAAGGAAAAATCCAAAGACACCACCCAAACAGCCAATATTTTATGTCTCATTGGTCCTCCTGGAGTTGGTAAAACATCCGTCGGCAAATCAATCGCCAGCGCCATGGGTCGCAAATTTGCTCGGGCTTCGCTTGGCGGCATTCGTGATGAAGCCGAAATTCGTGGTCATCGTCGGACTTATGTTGGTGCCATGGTGGGGAGAATTGTGAGTGGACTAAAAGATGCTGGCACTATGAACCCTGTCTTTATGCTTGACGAAGTCGACAAAATTGGTGCCGACTACCGTGGCGATCCATCCGCGGCCTTACTTGAGGCTCTCGATCCCGAGCAAAACAAAGATTTTACCGATCATTACCTCGATTTCCCCCTCGATCTTTCCAAAGTATTTTTTATTTTAACTGGTAACGATCTGGGTTCAATGCCTATTGCTCTGCGTGACCGTTTGGAAATTATCAATTTTTACGGCTACACTCAAGAGGAAAAATATCATATTGCCAATAATTATTTGGTCAAAAAAGAAATATTGGCCAACGGATTAAAAAACAATCAAATTGTTTCTTTTTCCGCCCCAACCTTAAATTATCTTATTGATAAATATACTCGTGAAGCGGGCGTTCGTCATTTGCAAAGAACAATTGCCACCTTGCTCCGAAAAGTTGCCAAAAAAATTGTTACCTCAAAAACAAAAAAAGTTGATGTCAATGACAATACTTTTATCAAAAAGTCATTAGGACCAGAAAAATTTACTTCCCAACTTAAGGGTAAAAAGGATGAAATTGGGGTATCAACTGGTCTGGCTTGGACTTCAGTTGGTGGTGATATTCTATTTATAGAAGTCAACATTATGCCCGGCAAAGGTTCGCTAATTTTGACGGGAAAGCTGGGTTCTGTCATGAAAGAATCATGTCAGGCGGCACTCTCTTTTGTTCGGTCCCAAGCTTCAAAATGGGGGATTAAACAAGACTTCCACAAAATTGATATTCACATTCACGTTCCCGAGGGGGCAACACCAAAAGACGGTCCCAGTGCTGGTGGGGCTATCACTACAGCGTTAGTTTCAGCACTCAAAAATCAACCTATCTTAAGGGATATTGCTATGACAGGTGAAATAACTCTTCGGGGTAATATTCTGGAAATTGGAGGTCTAAAAGAAAAAACCATTGCCGCCCATCGGGCTGGCATCAAAACAATTTTTTATCCTTTTGATAATATAAAATCTTTGGTTGATGTCCCCAATGAAGTCAAAAAAACCATCAAATTTATCCCCGTCTCCCACTATAGCGAAATCTACAAAAAGATTTTTTCTTAATACGTCATTGCGAGGAGTCCTCGACGTGGCAATCTCGCTGGAATTTTGTTAGCCTTTACATCTTTTCCAACGTCTCGATACCCAATATCGTCAACCCATCTTTGATAATTTTAGCCGTAACTTGGGTTAAAAACACACGTCGTGTCTCCTCAGGTTCACCCACAATTCTACATTTTCCATAAAATTCATTATATTTTCGTGCCAAGTTTAGTAAATATTCGGCCAACACCGCCGGGCTGTATCTTTCCCCCGCTTCAATAATTTTTTCCTCAAAAATATAAAAATATCGTAGTAATGGCAATTCATTTTCATCAAATCTTACATTCTCTGTTATCTGTGCTCTGTTATCGGTTATCTTTCCAATCACACTTTTGCATCGTGCATACGTATATTGTAAATACGGTGCCGAATTCCCTTCCATACTCATCACCCTATCCCAATCGAACACCACATCTTTTTTGGGGTCTGAGGCCAAATCATTAAATTTTACCGCCCCAATTGCCACCTTCATAATTGACTCATTATCATTTTCTGGAGCCATAGATTTTGCCATATCTATTGCCTTATCAATTACATCAGACAAATGGATAGTATCACCTTTTCGTGTCGAAAATTTCCCGTCTTTCCATCGTATCATCCCATGGCCAATATGAACATAATCTTTGTCCCACCCTACCATTTTTGCCGCTGCAAAAACTTGTTTAAAATACAAATTTTGCTCTGATCCTACTTCATAAATAAACAAATCAGGGTTCCATTTCTCAACTCTAAATTTTATAGTTGCCAAGTCACGAGTAAAATAAGTTGTTGCTTCGTCAGATTTTAACAATATTATTGGTGGCAAATTAGGAAGCTCAACAATCTCCGCTTTCTCACTAATTTTTGTCATTTTTTTATCACGAAACATTTTGACAATTTCAGGTAACATCGGCAAATAAAATGCCTCACCATACGCATTGTCAATTTTTACATTAAGTAGTTCGTATACTCGGTTAAATTCGGAAAGTGATATATCAACACATTCCTGCCATATTTTTTTGGCCTCGTCATCGCCCTTTTCTAGTTTTGCAAACCACTCCCGTGCCGTGTTGTTCAAAGTCTCATCGACTTCTGCCGCTGAATGAAAAGATATATACAATTTTTCCAAATCATTAATGGAAAATTCTTCAAGATTTTTATTTTTATCTTTTAACTGAAATCTGAGATCTGACATCTGATATCTAATAATAGCTGTAATCATTTTGCCAAATTGTGTCCCCCAGTCACCCAGGTGATTATCACCAATACATTTCCAGCCTAAGGTTTGGTAAATGTTGTACAAAGCTTGTCCAATATTTGTTGACCGTAAATGCCCAATTCCAAATGGCTTGGCAATATTTGGTGCCGAATAATCAATCACTACTGTTTTACTGTGTCCAATTTTAGCCAAATCAGTTTTATATTTATCGTTTAATATTAACTCAGCCTCATCAACTAATATTTCTTGTTTAATCCACAAGTTGTTAAATGCCCCGACTTTGTCAACTTTTTCAATTATGTTTAATTTAGAAATATCAATTTCTCCCCGCACTGCATAATCCCCAAATTTCTCCACCGACGGATGTTCCAATTTGGTATTAGTACCTTTTTCTTTTAAATAATCACTAATTTTATTTTTGATCATATTTAATTATATCCCTTCGCCTGAAGCTTAAATGATTTAGCGTAAATACCGTTCTTTATTGCCAACAATTCTTCATGACTACCTTGTTCTGCGATTTTACCCTTACTTAACACTATTATCCTTTGGGCATTACGAACTGTCGAAAAGCGATGTGACACAATAATCAAAGTTTTGTTTTTGACTTCACTATACAGTTTGTCAAAAATTTTACTTTCCGATAATGCATCAATCGATGCGGTCGGTTCGTCCAAAATCATTACTGACGAATTTCTATAAAAAATACGAGCAATCGATATTTTTTGCCATTGACCCCAGCTTGGTTCTTCCCCACCATATCTTTGCGACATCGGTGTTTCTATGCCCCGTTTGTACTTTTTCCAAAAACGTGCATCGGCATTTTCCAGCGCATTTAGTATATTTTTTCTTTTAATTTTTTTATTGGGATCACCAATGGTCACATTTTCTGCCAGTGTCATATTGTTAAAGTTATTAAACTCCTGGGTCAAAAAAGCCAAGTGCCTATACCAGCTTTTTAAATTTACTTTTCTGCTATCTATTCCATCGATTAAAATAGTCCCCGACGTTGGGTAATAAAAACAACATAGCAATTTGATTAAGGTGCTTTTACCGGCTCCATTTTCCCCAACTATTGCTATTTCTTCGCTTGAATTAATTATCAAATTTATATTCTCAAATACAAATCTATCAGATCCAGGATATTTAAAAGAAACATTTTTAAATTCAATTTTTGGAACACTTTTATTGTCAAGCTTAATTTCCCCTTCATCTATTATATTTTGCAATTCCATTATTTGCCTAAAATTATCAATATGGTAGCTGTTTTCGGTTATGGATACTGTCGTGTAGACAAAGCTTGAAAACACCTCAGATACCCGCCTGATGGTATCAAAATAAAACGTAAAAGCCCCAATTGTTAATACCCCCATTACCACATCATTGATAATTACTCCCAAAGAGACTCCAGAAATTACAATCGACAAAATCGTCAGCCAAATTTTATTTGGAGTTTTAGCCATCCGGATGGATACTCGTTGATTGGCAAAAAAATCAAATAGTGAATTAAATTTTAAAACCAAAAAATCTATAGCGTTATTTATTCGCAGTTCGGCAATATAATTTTTCTGCCTCAGTTCATAGTTTAGATCCCACATTTCTTTATTTTTATCACTATTTACTTCGTGTACTTGCCATTCTTTTTTTACCCAAAAATGCTCCACCAAATATTGGGGAATCTGTGACAACATAATCAACAACCAAACATATGGATATTTAGGTAAAATAACAACAGTAATCGTTATTAAACTCACAATATTAAAAAATAAGTTTGATATATCACCCACTGTTTGTCGTATTCTCCATCCAAATTCTTCATCGACTTTTGAAATTAATGCCGAAGTTTCTTTTGATTCTAGGTGTTGGTAGTCGAGTCTCGCCACCTTACCTATAAACATTTTGCGTAAATAAGCCTGAAGTTTGATATCCAAAATTCGATTTAACTGTCCCTGTAAAAAGAAAAAAAGTGATGTTACTAAACCCAACCCCAAAAAAGCTACAAATGGATTAACCCAATTATTTCCGACCCTATTGGTTAACGAATCAATTAATTGGCTAAAAATCCCCGACCGCAAAAACGGCGCTACCGATGTAAAAATTTGGGTAACAAATACAGCCACAAACAATCGAGGACTAAATTTAAATAATAGTTTAATTACCCACCAGGTGCTCCGTAATATATTTTTTATTTCCCCCCTATTGTTCGTTGTCATACCCAGTAATTATATATTAATGCTATCATTTTATATGCGACCAGTTACAGAACTTTCAAAAACAGACATAAAAAACATAAAATTAATTGCCTTTGACAGTGATGGTGTTTTAGTCAAAAAGGGAACAAAGATTATCGAGTCGTTGGGTTTTTATTCTCGACAAACCAATACCATCGATCCCCAAGTTATCACCAAACTCAATGAATTAAAAGAACATTTTCATATTGTCATCAATAGTGGTCGCAGTAGTCTTTACCTCACCCAAATTTATCAAGACATTTTGTGGGACAACATTACTTTAATTTCCGAAATAGGAGTATTTTTGACTGGCGGGGGATTTATGGTTCAAACTGATTATTTAGATCAATATGAACTTGAGACCACCACATTAATCCGACAAAAATTATTAAAATTAATTGGTAATCCTGATGTCGCCGGTTTTGAACCTAAACAATTTCTCACCACCCTTCATTGTCATCTAGCAGTCCCGCAAGTCGAAGAAATTGTTAAAAACTCTGATCCTCAAAATCGTTTTTACTGCTGGTGGAACCAAGAAGCCTACGATATAAATTCCAAAAAGTTTACCAAATCCCAAGCTTTAAATAAATTATTATTATTAAAAAATTTATTGCCAGAAAATGTTGTTACTGTTGGCAATGCTATCAATGACGCTGATCTTGCAGGGGAAAAATCAATTAACATTAGTACTGACTCTCAAAATTTACAAACCGATGATTATTTTGCCGAAGGTGAACACCTCGGTGGTCTGGCTGTCATCAACCACTTATTGAGTCTAATTTGAGCTATAATGGTTTTAGATTTATAAATTTTAAAATTTTAAATTGATTAAAAATTAAAAATTTCAACCAAAGGTTGATCCACCTATGGCGGAAAAAATTAAAAATTTAACATAAAATATGGCATTTTCAATCAATCTGGCAGTTATTAGTGGTAACGCTACTCGCGACCCAGAATTACGCTATACCCCTAGCGGTCAAGCCGTCTGCTCCTTTGGTGTCGCCACCAATCGATCCATTAAAAAAAATGATCAATGGGAAAATGTCCCAACCTTTCACAATGTTGTTCAGTGGGGAAAACAAGCTGAGTTTACCTCAAATAATCTCAAGAAAGGGATGAAAGTCACAGTTACTGGTCGCATTGATAATCGCAGTTATGACGCCAAAGATGGCACCAAAAAATATATTAGCGAGATAGTTGCCGACTCGGTCATTTTTTATAGTGATCGTCCCAGTACTCAACCAGCAGACAGTCCCCAGTCCGAACCACAACCTCAAGCAGTTCCTGATGTAGTTGAGGACATTGTTATTCCCGACGAAATGCCGTTTTAGTGTGAGCGTTTACGAAAAAATTCGAACCTTTCCTGACTTCAGCGTTTCAGTGCCCCAAAATTTGTCGATAAATTGTTTTAGCCTCGTCGCCTAGTTCTGAGTCAATGGTTGTTTTTAATTTGCCAAGAATTACTTCACCTTGACCAATTTTTCCGAGAATTTGGATGGTTTTAACTAATGAGATTTCAGTTGGTGCCAGAATTCTTTCTGTCTCTTTCATGACTAAAAGACTACAGAAACAAATTAAAAGGTGACCTCTAATTCTTTCTAATTTACGATGAAAAATAGGTCTTTCTTGTAAATCACTTTTTGACATTCTAAAAGCCTTTTCTACTTTCCACAGATTATGATATTGATCAATAATTTGGAGGGGTTTGTTTTTATTTTTAGATTTTAGTTTGAGATTAGTCCAATAGCCTTTTAAGCCATCATGTCGTTTGTCTAATTCTGCTTTTTTGGTGTCAATTCCAGCTATAGTTCCCTGATTTTCTAAAATTAAATATTTGCTTTTCTTAACTAATGGTTTTCTAGAATTAATCTTTTCTTCTAATTTCTTAATCAGTTTCTCTCGATTGTGGTTATCCTTTTTTGCCCTTGTTTGGGAATAATCAATTATCAGTCTTTTGTTTCTGATTTCTCCTGATTCAATCTTAATTTTGTAAGTGGTGTCAAAAAATGGAATTTGGGTAAAATTATGGAGAAATATTGGTTTTTTAATTTTCTCTGATAACCCTTTTAATCTGGCACCGACAATGTAATTTAAGTTTTCTGTTTCTAAAAAATTAATATTCTTTTCTGAGAGCATACCGGCATCAGCCACTACCACCAGATCTTTAAACTGATACTTGGTAACTAATGCTTTAATCGCCAGTGGGAATGTGTGGCCTTCAAACATACTGCCTTCGTAAAAATCAAAGTCAAAGGGGTAACCATCTTTATCGACAAATAGGCCAATAACTATTTGGGGTAGTTCATTTTTGTGATCTTTGGAAAATCCTTTCTTTCTTAAATCGTCTTCGTCATTAGATTCGAAGTACAGGGTAGTGACATCGTAAAAAATCAAAGCTACACCTTTGTTCTTTTGAGAAACAAAATCAAAAGCAATTTTAGTTAATTCGTTTTTGTCGAGAGTATCTAAAAATCGATACATTGGGTCAATTGATGATTCAATTCCTAAATATTGGTTTAAGTAAGCCACTGTCGCTAACTTACTTTTTGGGTAGACAATTCGAGCAATAACTAAGTCCCGTAACAAACCATCAGGAAAACCAATTGAATCATAGATATGGCCAAAGATTTGATGAAAACCAGTAATGTACCAATTTGTTAATTTAGCCCTAGTTGGAGTGTTTGTATTAGCAAACAATGCCAATTGATTGGTAAATTTCAGATGGTCTAGTTCCTCTTTAGATTTTAATTTAAGTAATTCAATTTGCTCAGGTTTAGATGAACCACCAACATGCCTAATTAAAACAAATTTTCCATTTTCTTTTTTACCAATTTGAAAACAGATGGTGCCTCGGGTTTTAATTTTTCGAATATACATTTATGGGCATATTCTATCAGTTTCAGTGACCCAAATTTAGCTCTAAACAAGTACTTTTGAACCTAAATATTTTCAGAATTTAAGAAATTGGGGAAAACCGCTGAA
>MNZO01000036.1 GCA_001873665.1 Candidatus Shapirobacteria bacterium CG2_30_35_20
CAACGCCGGGGCCGACATAATTCATGGTCATCACCCCCATGTTTGGCAAAATTACGAAATTTACAAAGATAAACCAATTTTTTATTCTTTTGGTAATTTTATTTTTGATCAAAGCTGGTCATGGGAAACCTCACATTCCCAAATCGCCACCCTGACACTATTCAAAAACAAAATCGAAAACATAAAATTAGAACCTATCGAAATAAAATTCAACTCCCAACCCAGGATTATAGACAATTAGGTTGGTAAAGTTTTTTGTCGTTAAGCTCAACTATTCCTACCCAGGTAAAAAATTGTTGTGGGAAGGGGCGGATACGTGCACTTTTACACCCCTCCAAACTTTTTATCTGCTTATTTCCATTAATAACTAAAAACGCAATTAAACTAATTGTAATCACTGCAATAATCGACCACCATTTGACATCAATTTCCATAAGCTATTTTAGCGAATACTGGCCACAATTGCCATAAACAGGGGAATCTCGGCTCGGCCTTTATCCTCAATTTCTGCCTTAGATCCTGTCGATTTTTTGGGTGACACCCACTCTTCTATTTTTTCAATTACAAAGCCATTGTCAAATAAAACTTCACTGTAAAATGACAATGGGTAGTGATAACTATAACTCAATTCATTATTTTTTTTGTCAAAAGGCGAACTTTCAATGGGAATTTCTAGTGGTGTCATATAATTATCAACAATTCGATATTGTCGATCATTTTTTACTGTCCAATCTCCGTGTTTGGGTATTCGAAACGCCAGATGATTTAAAACTATTACCAATTTTCCATGTAAATTTAACATTTCCCTGCAGTTTCGAATCACCACAAAAGGTTTTTTCATATTTTGCAGTGCCAAAATTATCGCTATTTTATCTGCCCGTTGATTTAAAATTGTATGAGTTACGTCAATCGTAGTGTAACGATGTTTTAAATTTTTATCCAAACTTATGGCAGTTTTTATCATTTCCGGAGATACATCAAACCCAGCATATTCAATGTCTGAACTTATGGTGCGAGCCAATACTCCCTGCCCACATCCCAAATCAATTAATTTTTCCCCTGGTTTTAAATTTAGTAAACGTAAAACATTTGGTAGAATTACTTCCCGATGATAAAAATGACCACTATCACCCACAATTTTTTGATACCACGGTGCCACTTTTTGCCAAGAAGTATTAGTTTTATTATTTTTACCCAAGTCTTTTTGCCACATCTTCCCAGTTTACCATTTAGCCCACCGAAGTTCTCAAGAACGTAGGCGGCCATCCACCACTTCCCAATTAATTATTTTCCAAAAATTATCTACGTATGACTTGCGGTCATTTAAATAATCCAAATAATAAGCATGTTCCCATATATTACTACCATTCTAGTAGTAGTTTAGATATTTGTCAAGTTAATATTGACTTTCTTACCTAACGCACTCGCAATCTTTTCAATTAATCCCAAAGTTGGGTTGAAACTCATCGATTCCAATCTCGATAAAACCGATTGAGTTGTTTTAGCTTTCTTTGCCAATTGCCTTTGGTTGAGTTTTTGTTCAATTCGAGACTTTATTAATTGACGAGTCATTTGGTATTGGGCTTCGCTCTTTTCCCATTCCTTTTTAAAACTTGGCTTTTTTAATTGCTGCTTTAAATAATCATCAAAATTTATTTTATTCATATTTTTATGATACCTTATACGATATCAAAAGTCAAGATGGTGTATTCTACTCTCAGCGGTACGAATTTCATTTAATGGAGTTTTCTGTTTTTTCTTGTTAAAAATTTGAATGATATGAACATCTCTTTTATTTCCAATACAAAATACTCGAATATTATCCTTTCCTAAAATTCTTAATTCCCAAAAATTAGTTCCAGCTACCTTTTTAATATTCGGGATTCTGTATGATATTCCAAACTCACAAACATACATAAACTGTCGTAATATTTTCGATCTCAAACTATCACTACAGCTATCAAGAAATTCAGTGATTGGACAACTTCCACTTTTATCGGTATAAAAAACAATCTTGTAATCGCTAACCACAATTTAAAATATCATAGGGTATGTAACTTTACAAAATACAGACTATTTTCGGTCACTAATGTAATATCTTAGGTAAATTAAATCAAAACTTTCTCTATTAGTTGTTTCTTTGCATCATCCGATAATGTGTCTATCCTGTTGATAAAATCAGTCAAAGTCGTATTGGTAGCTTTCACCACAACACCACTATTTTCTTCAACCATGGTTTCAAGCAATTCAATTATTTTTTCTCTGTCATCCACATCGTAACTGGGGAGTTTATCCGAGATTTTTTTATCAGTTAAAATTTCACTTTCAATATTTAATAATAACGATTGCATTAACAATCGAACAATCTCATCCCTTGCCGTGGTTTGTCGAGTAATATCCAAAATTATGTCAATTTTTTCAATATAAGATTTTAGAAATATATTATTGTTCATTTTAATTGGTGTCTAATATTGGCGACAAGCCGACTACGGTACGACCTAAAACTACATGTGCACTCAAATATGACATTAGTCCCGTGGTCACCGAAAGCCTCTCTATTACTGACAGTTCTTTAACTGGCGCATTAACTGCTATTAAATTCATTACCCCTTTTACAACTTCTACGTCAAATAATAATAAGCCAGCCAACACAGCTCCAGACATTATTTTCACAGGCAATTGTCGGTCATTATTGATAGCTTTATCGACTCTATCAAATGCCTTGTCCAATGTACTATTCGCTGCTCTCAGACATGAATTTAATTTTTCTGCACCCCGATCCAACCTTTCTCTTGACCACGATGGTTGATCCAATGGAGCACAAAAATCTTTTACAAGCTTAATAACTCCCTTTGGTTTAATTGGTGCAATTGTTTCATTCATAAAAGTATTATCTCTCTCTCTCTGTAAAAGGTCAATCTTCATGTATTCGTATGTGCTTCTGTGCTTCATTTGCGCTATAATCAAGCGTGATCATTATCAAAAGTCAAAAACAAATTGAGGGGATTCGTGAGTCCTCAAAACTCGCAGCCCAAACTTTAGAATACGTTTCAAAATTTATCAAACCAGGTGTTAATACTGAAGAATTAAATTCGGTAGTCCACAAATATATTGTTGATCATGGGGCGATACCCGCCCCCTTAAATTACAATAAATTTCCCAAAAGTATTTGCACTTCAATTAACAATGTTGTCTGCCATGGTATTCCCTCAATACACGATATTCTCAAAGAGGGTGACATTATCAATATTGACATCACCACTATTTTAAATGGTTGTTTTGGTGACACTTCCGCCACCTATCCTGTCGGTAAAATTTCAAGTGAGGCAAATCAGCTTATCGATAAAACGCAACAGTCTATGATGTTGGCTATTAATTCCCTAAAACCCGGACTAAAACTAAACAATTGTGTCGGCAAAAATATTGAAAATTACCTCCGTCCTTTTGGTTTTGTCCCAGTCCGCGATCTTGGTGGTCACGGGGTTGGAGTTAAATTTCACGAAGATCCCTTTGTTTATCATTTTGCTACCAAGCAAGGTGATGTTACCCTAAAACCCGGCATGACTTTTACCGTCGAGCCCATGATCAATGCTTCGCAAAACTGGCATGTTACTTTTGATAAATCCGACGGTTGGACAGTCCGCACCCAAGATGGTTCTCTTTCCGCCCAATTCGAACATACAGTATTAATTACCAATACCGGTTATGAAATATTAACTCAGCTATGATTTTACTAGACGGCAAAACATTAGCCCAAAAAGTTCTTTCCGATCTTTCATTGGAAATTAGAAATTTGAAATTAGAAATTAGATTAGACATTATTTTAGTGGGACGAGAAGAATCATCATTAAAATATGTTTCTTTAAAACAACAACGAGCCATTGAAGTAGGAATTGGCGGAAAACTCTGGCAATTATCATCAGATACCTCTGAATCAGAAATAATCAATTTAATTAATAAATTAAATAGCGATTCTTCCATTACTGGTTTTTTTATTCAATTACCACTTCCTTCACAGATCAATAAAAATCTAATTTTAAATTCGATAAATCCCAACAAAGATGCTGATGGTCTGGTGGAAAATTCATCCACTACTCCAGCTGTTGTTCGAGGAATAATCCAATTATTAGATAAGTACAAATTAACTTTTATTGGCAAAAATGTAGTTATCGCCAATGATAGTCAATTAATTGGTCAACCTCTCAAAAAACATTTTGAAAATCGACATTCTTCAGTAATTTTGTGTAACAAATTTACTCAGAATTTAGGTAATATCACCAAAACTGCCAATCTCTTAATTTCTGCCACTGGTGTTAAAAATATTGTAACTGCGGATATGGTCAAGGAAAATGCTGTCGTTATTGATGTCTCTAGTGGTGATGTCGATTTTGAAAATGTTTCGCCAAAATGTTCTTATATTACCCCAACCTTTGGCGGTGTCGGCCCCATGACCGTCGCTTCCCTTCTTCAAAATACGGTTGATTTGCTAATTAATAAATAGTTTTCACCTCGCCCTGTCAAGGGGAGGGTCCAAATTTCTTAATTTGGGGGAGGGGTTTTAAATTTGTAGTCCTCTTCTGTACACCGCTGCCCAGGGGGTATAGCTAGTCACATAAGTTTTCTGGTGCAAAACTTGCCCCTCTCTAGTTACTTTCCATTCAAACGATGTTTTTAGACCCGGCACCTTACTTTCATCCTTTATTATCTGTCCTGGTTTTAGTGTTGGGTCATCAATCCACACATCGGGTGGTGCCGATGATGCCCCCCATTGCTTATAGTTACTAATTTCTACTTTTCGTCCATCCTTGGTTCCATAAATTTCATAAGCCAAAGTTTTTTTTACTCCATCATAAATACTCTGTATTAACACATAATTTCCCGTATCATTGACAAATTTTAAATCAGGATTAGGGATAAACACTGTTGCATCAAATCCCGGTTTACTATCTTCCTCGTAATACGAAACCCGATAGGCGTGTCCTTTTCTGTCGGTGATATTCAGCCCGGCATCCAACATGGCTCTAAATAAAGTTGTCGATACTTGACAAATTCCACCACCCACATCCAACACTGTTTTCCCCTTATTAATCACATAAGCCTTTTTAAATCCATTATCTAATGTCACTTCACCTAAATTTTTAATAAATGAAAAAGTCTCATTGGGAGCCACCAAAACTCTATTTATTATTTCTGCTCCTTTTTGCACATTAAAATTTCTAATCCCACTACTATGTCGAAAACTTGAAGTTCCCCTACCAATTAATTCTCTTATCCCCAAATCATTAACTTCACCAGTCTTAATTTTCGCCACTGTTTTTATCAGGGGTATTTCATATTTAATCTCTGTCTCGACACTATTTCCCCAACCATTAATTTTATTACAGATATCGGTGCTCATTGCTCGGTTATCAATTTCGTATCCATCTTTAGATGATTCAAATTGAGTTACTTTGTTATTTTCAAAATTAAATGATGCATTTCTCGGTTCTTGTCTAATACTTTTGTTAAAATTTGTCACATATTCGAATATCTTATTGTTATTACACTTATTTTCAAACCCGACCCACGAAATAATTGTCTCATCTGAAACCTCATTTATATTATTTTCCCAAGATAAAATTATTTTTTTATTTATTAATTTTTTTGCCAAATTTAGGGCTTTATTTTTTTCACTATCACTGGGCAAAATCCCAATTATTTTCACCGGAATTATATTATTTTCCTCCATCAAATATTTTTTTAAGCTGTTTACAATATCTTTACCCAATTCATTTTTATCAACTTCCATCCCCAACTCACCTTCTTTTATCTTTAGATTTCCCTCGTCCAAAACGATTTCAGTCGGTATAAACGGTTTGTCTATTTGATCGGCAATCATGTTAATTTCCGCTCCCAACTTTATTTTGTCCCAGATAATATCCAATTCAAAATCTTTATTTTCCCAAAAAGCCACCACATAATTTTTTATCCCCTGATTCAATCGTCTATAAAGTAAATTAGATACCATTTTATTAGTATCAATTTTTGCCGAAATACTACTCATTTTTATCTCAAATGTTTTCTCGTCACTTACCAATTTAATATTTTTGTTAAAATAAAAATCTTTGTTTAGTTTTTCTATTATCTCTTTTTTACTTAACATCGAATAATTTTTATCCAAAATTTTTGTTTCTCTTCCACTCTTCCCAAAAGCCAAAATCAACGGTGACAAAAAAACTATCCCCAATAATCCAAAAGTTATTATAATTACCAACAAGAAACTTTTTAAGTCCCCTTGCCTGCCCGCCTGTGGAGGGTCAAAGAGGGATTTAGGGAGATTGATATCGTTATTTATTTTCATATTTATCCATTCCCCTGTTTGCCAACAAATCTGCTCGATTATTTAATTCACGCAATATTGCACTAAATTTAATTTTTGATTTAATCTCCAATATCAACCCTCTAGCCTGTTTATTTAATTCCTTTAGATTTCTTGCTTTCACTTTATACAATCCTTGCATTTGTTTAATCATCAGTTCCGAATCAGCATAAAATTCTGCCTCATTAATTTGTAGCCGATCTTCATTATCTTTTAGCCAACCTAAAGCAAAAATTAAACCACCATATTCTGCTTCATTGTTGGTTTTTATCCCCATATTCTGATAACTTTCAAAAATATTATCATTTTTGTCATCAACTACCACGACCCCAAATCCCGAATTTCCTGGATTTCCTCGCGACCCTCCATCAGTAAATATTTTTACTTTCATAAACTGAATTAACAATAACTCCTTAATTTTACTATAATAATATTGATGAACACACAAGATATTCAATCACCACCAAAGTTATCTACTTCTGGTTTTTCATCCTCAACTATCCATGTTGCCAAAGACCTTCCCAAATTTGTTGTACCCTTGGCTATATTAATTACCACCATGGTTTTGGGGTTTGTAATTTATCGATTTTTACTACCTACTTTGCAAGGAAAAAGCACTACGATTGTTACCATAAATTATTGGGGTTTATGGGAAGATAGACCAATCATTGATGGTGTTATTGCCGATTTTGAGGCCAAAAATCCCACCATCAAAATTAATTATAAAACTCAACAAAAAAATGATTACCGATCTCGACTTTCTGGCCGTCTGACCAAAAATCCTGGAACAGAAGAAATTCCCGACATTTTTCGAATTCACTCATCTTGGCTACCCATGTTTACCGGGATGATTGCACCCATTCCTGACGCTACTTCAAAATCAATTGGACTTGACAATGACTTTTACCCTGTATTCAAAAACGATCTTAAAGTCTCTGGCAAATATATGGCCGTCCCCCTGATGTATGATGGTCTGGCTTTATTTTACAATCAAGATTTATTGGAAAAGTCACAAGTTACTCTTCCCAAATCATGGTGGGATTTACAAACTGTTGCTGCCAAATTAACTGTCCGTGATGATCAAGGTCGTCTCAAAGTTGGTGGTGTCGCCCTAGGTTTGACGGATAATGTTGATCACTGGAACGATATCGTGGGAATTTTACTCAAACAAAATGGAGCCGATATTTTAAAAGATAACCCTGAAGATAACGATAAAATTCGTGATGTTATTTCCTATTACACTAATTTTAAAAATCAATACGCTACTTGGGACGAATCAATGCCTTCCTCAACAATTGCTTTTGCCCAAGGAAAATTAGCATTTTATTTTGCTCCGTCTTGGCGAGTCTTTAATATTGAAGAGATGAATCCCTCACTCAAATTTGCCATTACCACTATTCCACAGCTGGCTACACTCCAAGAACAATCTGGAAATTCTGCCACCTCTACCGCCAATTTAACTAATATTCATTGGGCTACTTATTGGGCTGAGGCAGTTAATATCAAAAGTAAACATCAAAAAGAAGCCTTTAAGTTTTTGGAATATTTGTCGAGTAAGGAAGCTATGGAAAAAATGTTTACTGCCGCCTCCCAAACCCGCTCTTTTGGAGAAATCTACCCACGAATTAGTTTGGCAAATAAAATATCAACTAATCCCAAAATTAAACCTTTTATATCTGTCGCTAGCGAAGCTGAAAGTGGCTATTTGTCTTCACGAACCTGGGACGACGGATTGAATTATGAATTGTCAAAATATTTCTTGGATGCTATTAATAGTATTGCTCTCAATGGCGCCGACCCCAATGCTTCAATGATTAATCTTCGCGCTGGTATTAACCAAATTATTGGTAAATATAAATTAAAATGATTATTGTTAATTTCAAATTACACCCTCAAACTTTTGGTGATGGTGCCATAAAATTGGCTAAAATCTGTAAATCAGTGGCTAAAAAAACTGGTGTCAAAATTATTCCCGCCGTTTCGGCTCTCGATTGTTCTCGAATTAACCCGCCCGCTTTATTACAACATGTTGACAATTCTCCATCTGCCATTCAAGCTTCCAAAATTGGAGTAATGGGCACACTCTTAAACCATTCCGACCATCGACTAAAACCAGGAACTATAAGCCAAATTTTAAAAAACCTACCTCCAGATTTCATTTCTATTTTATGCATCCAATCGTTAGGGCAAGTCCAAACATGGGCTAAAAAATTAAAGCCCACCTATTTTGCTTATGAACCCCTGGAATTAATTGGCAATAAACATCAATCTGTGGCTACAGTCAAACCAGAATCTATTGCTAATATTGTTCGGGAGTTGGGCAAAATCCCACTTTTAGTTGGTGCTGGCATTCACTCTCGGGCTGATGTTATCGCTAGCCTAAAACTTGGCGCTATTGGCATTCTCGTCGCCACCGATGTAGTCACTGCTACCGACCCCGAATCACAGTTATTAGATTTAGCACTAGGTTTTAAGGTATAATCAACCCATATGGCATCTATAGACAATCTTTTAGTTTCGCTTTTCGTTGACGAAATTGTTGGTGGTTTTATTGTTACCGTCCCCCCAGGACATGTTGGTTGTATTTACGATATTTTTCGTGGAGTTGTCAAAAATGTTTGGTATCCTGGTATGCATTTTAAAATCCCCATCATTCACCGCGTCAAACTTTTTAATGCCCAATTAATTGAATATACTATCAGTAAAGATGTTATCGTCAAAGACAACAAAGAAATCATGGGTGACGAAGTTATTCATGCTGTTACTGCCGATAACCGTTTTGTTGCCGTCGAAGCTACAGTTTTAATTAAATTAGATACCGAGAGGTTACCCGAAATTTGGCAGAATATTGGCGAAAACTTTGTTTCTAAAGTTGTTCGTCCAGTTACTCGCAGTCGTATCCGCAAAGTACTCACCAACCATACCTTGGTCAAATCATTGTCAACTGACAGGAGTGAAATCGAAGACGAAATCAAAAACGAGTTACGCGAATCACTTACCCCCCACGGACTTTTTGTCGACAATTTTTATCTCTCATCTTTAACCCCAGTTGATGGCAATCCTGGAGAAATTACCGATTTGACTATTATCGAGCAAATTCCCCCAAAAACACCTCAACAAATCGTCGAAAACCGCATCATTTCTGGCAACATGAATCGTTCGAGTAACTAATTTAAATTTTTTCCTACCTCGCCCTGCCTGCCCGCCTTTGGAGGGTCAAGGGGAGGTACTTGATTTCCCAATCGAGAGGTGGGGTTAGATTTAATTTCCACTCGCCATCGTTAACACCCAAATATTCCTATTCTTGGGAATAATTTTAATAATATTTTTTATAGTATTTCCTGTCGTCCAGACATCATCAAAAATTATTATATTTTTTGGTATTTTGCCAACAATTTTAAAAGCATTTTTTATATTTACTATTCTTTCCATCTTGTTACTAGTTACTTGTTTCTTAGTGTTTTTATGTCTAACAATTAATTTACTATTAATATCTAAATTAATTGTTTTCCCTACTTCGTCAGCTATAATTTCTGCTTGGTTAAATCCTCGCCAGTTTTTGCGTCGCCAATGAAGGGGGACTGGGATAATCACAAAATCATTTTTTTGCCAATATTCCAAAATATTTGGATAATTTTCTTTTAATTGATTTACAATCATTTCTCCGATTTCAGT
>MNZO01000022.1 GCA_001873665.1 Candidatus Shapirobacteria bacterium CG2_30_35_20
AACCACAAGTGGTTTCTTTCACAAAAGAATTAACCCCTGCTACATAGACATAAGGAATTATCTTGTTCTTCTTGTAAATAATTCCACCGAAAGCAGGGAGTTTATATTTCTTTGATAAATCTGAAAGCTCTGATTTTTTTATTTCAGATTTTTCTTTTGTGTCATAAAGAATAAATCCAATCCCGTCCAATAAAATTACATCTTCATCTTGTTTGAATTTGAAAGGAATTTGGATAGTAGTAGAACCATTATTTGAATAAGGGATTGGATTTTTCAAACCGCTTGTGGTGAGTTCTCCATTTTTATCTAACGTGGATGCAAATGCTAAGGTTGCGTTAATACATAGCTCTCTACCCATCATTGCTAATTTTGGGAGTGTCGCTTTTGTGAAAACGAAACCGACTTGCTCAACAACTTTGAGAAGCTTTTTTGAGGTTTTATCTCTATCCGCAATAGAACAATCATAGACTAATGCGGTTGAGTTTCCACCTGCGATAAGGAATTTTTTGACTATCATACTCATAATTAAATTGACTGATTTTATAAGGTTTGCTTTTTCAAGGTTACCGACTCTTTCGTAAAAGTGAAAATTCTATTGCGCATAACTCGTTACTATACGAATTGTTTTCGTAAAAGTAACAAATTATTGCTTAATTTATGAATAGTTGTAATAATTAACTTAGATATTTTAACATGGAAAATAATATTCAAACACAATTATCACTAATTGAAAGGGAATTGAGAATACGGGGATTGAGCCCGAGAACTCGTAAAAGTTATTTGGGTTATTTGCAGAGATATTTTGATTTTAAAAAAAATGATATAGAAAAATCGGATGTTGAGAGTATAAAAAATTATTTAGAAAAAAGTGAGAAAAATGGAGTATCAGCACAGGTGAGAAATTTGACCTTGAATGCAATTAAATTTTATTATTATTCAGTCGTTGGTATAAAAAATAAAATTAATATTAAGTCTGCAAAAAAGCAAGCAAAATTACCAATTGTATTGTCTCGAGATGAAATAAATTTGATTTTGGAGTGTGTTATTAATTTTAAACACAAATTAATGCTATCTTTGGCTTATGGATCTGGCTTGCGAGTAAGCGAGGTTGTTAACTTGAAAGTGGCTGACATTGATTTAGATGAATTAACCATTCATATAAAACTTGCAAAGGGGCAGAAAGACAGAATCAGCGTGTTACCTGAGAAATTGGTGGGCAAAATCAATAGTTTGATAACGGGAAAAGATAACAATGAATATGTTTTTGCCAGTGAAAGAGGCGGAAAATTGACGACTAGGACAGCACAAGCCGTCTTTGAAAACGCTCTAAAGAAAACGGACATAAAAAAGCCAGCGACTTTTCACAGCCTACGCCATAGTTTTGCCACTCACCTACTGGAGAATGGCGTTGATGTAAGATATGTGCAAGAATTGTTGGGTCATCAAAATATCCGTACCACACAAATTTATACACATGTAACCAATCTAATGATTAAAAACATAAAAAGTCCATTATGAAAATTGCAATTATTGGAGCAGGATTAACTGGATTGGTGGCGGGATATAGATTGAGCCAAAAGGGGCATAAGGTAACTATTTTTGAAAAAGGGAGCGATATTGGCGGTTTGATGGGGGGATTTAAAATTGGCAACACTTCACTCGAAAAAGCCTATCATCATATTTTTTCGACTGATAATTACATTATTGATTTGGCCAAAGAACTGGGTATTTTTGATAAATTATCGTGGCACGAAGAAAAAACAGCAATTTATTTTGATAAACAAACTTACCCATTTATGGGGGCAATTGATTTATTGAAATTTAAACCATTAGATATTTTTTCAAAAATTAGATTGGGGTTGGTTAAAATTTGGTTACAAAAAGATAATAATTGGCAGAAATATGAAAATGAATTAGCCTATGTATGGATGAAAAAGTGGTGTGGAGAAAAAGCTTATAAAGTTATTTGGGAACCACTACTTCGGGGTAAGTTTCATGATAAATACAAAGAAGTGTCGATGGCTTGGCTGTGGGCGCGGATTCATACGAGAGGCAATTCGAATAAATTGGGATATTTTGAGGGAGGATTTAGAATTATTACGGATGAAATTAGTAAAAGAATTTTAAAAAATAAAGGTAAAATTCTTTTAAATTATGAATTAAACCCCTCTAAATCTCCCCTTGACAGGGGAGACTTCGATAAAATACTTTACACTGGAGCGAGTAAAGAGATAGATTATTTAGGGGCGATTTGTGTGGTGTTTACCAGTAAACAAAGCTTAAGCAAATATTATTGGCATAATATTAATGATAGTCAATCCCCTTTCTTGGCCTTGATTCAGCACACAAATTTGATTGACAAAAAAGAATATGGGGGCAAACATGTTTATTATATGGGAACATATGTACCAAATGATGGGGAATTGATGAATAAAAAAGATAGTCAAATAAAAAAAGAATTTTTTGATTATTTAAAAAAAATATTTCCTAAGTTTGAACAAAAACAAGTTAATGAAAGTTTTGTATTTAAGTTTAAAAATGCACAACATATTGTGACAACTAATTATCAATTACGAATTACGAATTACGAATTGGAGAAAAACAAAATTTATATAGCGAATTTTGCCCAGATTTATCCAGAGGATAGAGGGACTAATTTTGCAGTCAGAGAGGGAGAGAAAATAGCTAATTTAATTTCTAAATCCACATAATTACTAATTTCTAAATTACGGAGTCAGGGTGGGATTGGGGGTGCTGGTGGCAGTCTTAGTGGGAGTGATTGAGACTTTGGGGGTGACAATAGAAGTGGGAGCGGCAGTACCGGTTTTGAGATTGGTGCCAATAATAAAGACGACGTCGTAAGTCGAATTTGCCTTAAGATCGGTAACTGTGGCAGTAGCAAAATCAGAAACCTTGCTGGTAAAATATGCCGAAGAACTGGATAAGGCTGATTTTATTTGAATGCTGTTAGTAGTGGCGCTTTGAGGAGCATTGCCAATGTTGACACTGGTAAAACCTAATTTGGTTAATTTTTCTTTAATGACAGCAGCTTGACCACTGATATCAGTAGCGTTTAAGACCTGCAATTTTAAAGATTTTGATGGTTCGGTGATAACTATAGATGGAGTGGGAGTGACATCGAGAACGTCAGTGGGAATAGGAGTAATCATGGCGACCTTGGGATCGGTAACATCGGTTAATTTGCTGTTTTGATTAAGAGCAAACCAAACAATGACGGCAGCGATAATAGCCGTAAATAAAGCAACGGCGATGATAGGAAGAATATTTTTTTTGTTTTCCATATGTAACCCTATTATACCAGCAACTGGCAGAGGAAGGTTACTTTGAAATTTTAAATCAATAACTACCTGTGAATCGGTATAAACGCTCTTTTCAATGCCAGGAACATCGAAATTTTGTTCTAAAGAGGTGGGTAAAAAAACCTTGGTGGCTGGTGCCCCAAAATAAGCATGGGAATAATTGATTATTTTTTTGATATCTAAAAGTGATTTTTTGACTGTTGAAGTTAAGTAAACCTTGCCTTGATAACCTAATGTAACCAGAAAATCTTGACCTTGGGGGTAGAATATAAAATAAGGTTTATCATAAAAATGATCAAAAAGCTTAATTAGAGCCTCAGATAGGGCAAAATAGGAAAGTTTTAAGTTTAGGGCGTTTAAATTTTTTAATAATGGGGCAAGTTTGGCTTGGTCAAAAATGCGGGCTTGGATAAGAGTTTTTTCACCTTGGGGTAAAACTTCGTAGGTAACTTGGGAGGGAATTATTTCAAAAGGAGCACTGCCTTTGGCAAGGGTAATAACTTCGTCAAGACTGACGGTGGTAACTTTTTCGTCGTAAACAAAAGAGCGAGTAAAAACGACGTCATCATCAACCAATACGGAAGCAGATGTAATTCGTCTACTCTTTAAAAAGGCTGATAAACGGGTAATTTCCTCATCTGACTGTAGTTTCCACAAATTTATTTCAAAAGAGATTAAGTTATCTTCAGATTTAGCAAAATAAATGTTTAAAGTGTCAGCCTTGGGCCAAAAGACAACTGAGGACAGTTTTGATGTTGACATAATTAATGATAGCAGAAATAAAAAGAAAAATTTGGTTTTTAATTTTTAAAACTGACGACATGGGTTTTATAAAAACAGGTATCAAATTTCTCTAAAAATCCAAGTCTGCCAAGTAAAGGTGGGACCTCATCGCTATCAAAAAAGGCTAGTGGAATATTTTTAGTAATATTACCTAACTTTACAGTTATTTTTTGTTTACATAAATTAATTTTCTGTTCCCCTCCGACTCCTGTGGTAATACCTGAAACGCAATCATCTTCTAATGAAATTCCTAAAATATTAGAAACATAGCGAGGCAAAATGCTAAAGTCAGCACCCGAATCAATTACCATCCAAATATCGGACCATTTTGGTTCTAAAATTGATTTAAAAGAAACTTTGGCAACGGGACGAAAAACTTTTCCAAAATAACATTCTCCGCTATATTCATATTCGAATTTTATATCCATAAAATTAAAGATTGAGCTTTAGGAAGGTAAGCAATTTCTGGGATAATATTGGGGTATTTTTTTTTGACATTTAACAATATTTTTGTAGCACCCTCGCCAGTTTTGGCTGTGAAAATTTTATTGTCAGCTAACACAATGTGCCGACCTCGATATTTGGGATTTTTAAAAACATCCATCATGGAAATCTTTTTTTGCATGATTAATGATAACAGAAAAAAGAAAATTATTTTTACCATCTCATATGAGCAAATGCCTTATTTGCTTCGGCCATGCGTTCGACTTCGGCGCGTTTGTTGATCGATGAGCCTTCGTTGTTGAGAGCAGATTGTAATTCAGCAGCTAATTTTAAACCAAAAGAATGATATTGTTTATTGGCCTTAGCACGGGCAGAATTGATTAACCAGCGGATAGCAAGGGAATACTGGCGGGCAGAGCGTACTGGAGTGGGAACTTGATAGACAGCACCACCGATACGACGAGGCCGAACCTCGACCTTGGGTTTAATGTTATCAAGAGCTTGTTCTAATGTAACTATAATATCCTCACTTTTAGTTTCTTTTTTAAGGATTTCTAGAGCCTGATAAACTTGTTTTTGAGCCGCGGATTTTTTGCCATCTTTTATCGATCGATTGATAAGTTTGGCGACGATTTCACTGTGATAGAGAACATCGGGCTCTAAAATTCTTGGAGTTATTTGACCTTTTCTGGACATATATTTTTGAAAAAATTTTCAATTTTCAATGTTCAATTTTCAATTAATTGTTTAATTAATTAATTTTTGAATTTTATTGATAATTGTGAATTGTAAATTGATAATTAAGCTGCTGTTTTTGTCGGCCTTTTGGTACCGTATTTACTGCGTGATTGTAAGCGACCAGCGACAGGAGCGGCGTCGTATTTACCACGTAAAATATGATAACGGACACCGGGGAGGTCTCGAACCCGACCAGCCCGAACAGAAACGATACCATGTTCGGCTAGGTTGTGACCAATACCAGGAATATAGGCAGTGATGGTAGCTTTGTTGCTCAAGCGGACACGAGCGACCTTACGTAAAGCCGAATGGGGTTTTTTGGGAGTCATAGTTTTGACAACCGTAACCACTCCTTTTTTAAAAGGATTAAAAGTATTAACTAAACGATTTTTGATACTATTAAAATTATTGCGTAAAGCACCTGATTTTAATTTCGAACGACGAACGATTCGACCCTTTCTAATTAGTTGATTGACGGTTGGCATATATTTTTATTTTTGTTGAATCTTTCCAACAGGAATAAGACGTCCGATAATAACATTTTCCTTGAGTCCTATCAAGTGATCGACTTCACCTAAAAGTGAGGCCTCGGTTAGAACTGATGTAGTTTGTTGAAAAGAGGCGGCCGATAACCATGAACCAGTTGACAGAGCCGATTGAATTAAACCCAATAAAACCTTTTTACCTTTGGATGGTTTTTCACCGCGGGCTTTGGCTTTTTCGTTTTCATCCATATAAACGGCACGAGTAACAATTTGACCAAACAAGAAGTTGGTATCCTCGGGATCATCGATTTTGATTTTGTCACTCATCTCTTTGACGATAACTTCAACATGCTTGTCGTGAATACCGACACCCTGGGATTCATAAACCCCTTGAATACTATTAATCAAATACTTTTGAGCAGCTTGCAGTCCAGAAACTTCAAGAATGTTACGAACATCGAGTGGGCCGGAACATAATTGAGTCCCAGTTGAAACCAGATCACCATCAGCGACCAATAATGTAACATTACTGGGCAATTGATAGGAGACGGTCTTGCTGACATTATTTTCATCTTTACCAGTAATTTTGATGTCAAAACCATCGATGGTTTCTTTGATTTTTATTTTGCCATTAATTTCGGAAATTGGTGACGGGAATTTGGGCAGGCGGACTTCAAAAAGTTCCTGAATTCTGGGCAAACCTTGAGTCACGTCAACACCAAGAACACCGCCAGTGTGTTTGGTGCGGAGTGTTAGCTGAGTACCTGGTTCACCGATTGATTGAGCGGCGATGACTCCAACTGGCACACCTAAACCAACAAGTTTACGGGTAGACAAATCCCAGCCGTAACATTGACGACATAAACCTTGTTTGGCTTTGCAAGTCAAGGCCGAACGGACAGCAACGTTGATTACAGACGAATCTTCAATTAATGTCTGGAGATGGTTATCGATTAAAGTACCAGCGACAACGATAATTTTTTTGGTTTTAGGATCAATGATATCTTCGCCAACAACTCGCCCAAGTAATCGACGACCAAAAAATTTTTCGCGACCTTTTTCGGTCCGAGAAATAGTCCAATATTTGGTGGATCCACAATCATCTTCGCGAGTAATGGCGACATGAGCACTGTCAACCAATCGGCGAGTCAAATAACCAGCATCAGCAGTACGTAAGGCGGTATCAGCCAAACCTTTACGAGTACCACGAGCACCAGTAATATATTCAAAGACCGATAAGCCTTCGCGAAAATTGGATTTGGTGGGTAATTGAACAATTTTACCAGTAGGATCGACCATAAGTCCACGCATACCGGAAAGCTGTTTGATTTGATCCTTAGAGGCACGTTTGATACCAGCAGCAGCAATGATTCTGATAGGAGAGTCTATATCGAGCGTGGCCCAAGTTTTCTCTGCAATATCTTCGGTAACTTCCATCCAAACACTTTGTGATAAACGCTTTTTTTCCTCATTGGTAACCAAACCAGTACGATATGACTCTTCAATTTCGACAACACGTTTGTTGGCAGTTTCAATAATTTTACTTTTCTCAGGTAAATAACCACAATCGGCCATAGATAGGGATAAACCAGAAAGGGTAAATCCAGCAAAACCGATATCTTTTAGGGAATCGATAAGGTGAACGGTTTTGATACGACCAGCAATTTCAATCGACTTAACAATAAGGTCATTCAAAGCCTTACTGCCTGCCATTGGTGTATTTATAAATTCAAATTCTTTGGGAAGAATAGAATTAAACCAAATACGACCATAGGTAGTTTTGACTAATTTTCCGTCTATTTTGACAACAACCAACTCACGCAAACCAATTTTTTTGGATTGGTAGGCTAAAGTAGCTTCATCGGAATCAGATAAAATTGATAAATTAGAGAAACCTTCACGAACTTCAGTTTCCAAATCGGCACTTTGAACTGAAGTGAGGTAATAACAACCAACCGCCATTTCCTGAGAGGGAATGGAAACTGGAGCACCATCAGACGGTTTGAGAAGATTTCGTGAAGGTAACATTAAGAGTTTGGCTTCACGTTGGGAAGCGACGGAAAGAGGTAAATGGACACCCATTTGATCTCCATCAAAGTCAGCATTGAAACCTTTACAGACACAAGGATGAATACGAATGGCCAATCCATCGGTCAAAATTGGTTTGAAGGCTTGGATGGATAGTTTGTGTAAGGTAGGAGCCCGATTCAGTAAAACGTAGGTGTCTTTGGTAACTTTTTCCAAAATGTCATAAACCTCATTAATACGGTGATCAATTAAGTTTTTGGCACTTTTAATGTTAGCGGCTAAACCGGAATTCATCAATTCACGTAAAACAAAGGGGCGATACATTTCCAGAGCGATTTCTTTGGGTAAGCCAACCTGATTTAGCTTTAACTCAGGACCAACCACGATAACTGAGCGTCCAGAATAATCGACACGTTTACCGAGTAGGTTACGGCGGAAGCGACCCTTTTTACTTCGTAACAAATCAGAAAGTGATCGAGGTAATCGTTTGGCATTATTTTTACTTTTGTTCTTGGCTGATTTTTGAGAATCGATAAGCATATCGACCGATTCTTGAAGCATCCGTTTTTCATTACGCAAAATAATCTCGGGAGCTCCTAATTTAATGAGCTTTTTAAGACGGTTATTACGATTAATTAAGCGGCGATAAAGATCGTTTAAATCACTGGTGGCAAAGCGACCACCAGTAAGCTGAACCATAGGACGTAAATCTGGTGGTATAACAGGCACATATTTGAGAATTGTCCAGCTGGGATCAATGGACTCAGAAATCATACCGTTTATAATCCTGATTTTGTACATAATTTTCTTTTTCTTAAGTTTAGAGTTGGTTTTATCTAACTCTGTCTTTAAATTTTTGACCGTGGCCGGCAAATCTAGGCCTTGCATAACTTGGTGTAAAGCCTCAGCTCCCATTTTTGACTCATAAAAAATATTGGCCTTAAATTGTTCCAAATAGAATTCTTCCTCGTCGGTTAAAACTGATAAAACTTGGAGATTTTTAACTTTTTCTTCTAAGAAATTCATTAAAGATTCGATACGATTTTTTTCAGAAGAAGCTTTGTTCTCAATTTTTTGTAAATCCTGTTTTAATTTAACAGCTCGTTCTTTTTGGGCAATTAAAAGCTGTTCTTGATTTTTGATTTTTTTCTGGAGATTTTTGGTCTCAGTCTCAGATTCGACTTTGGTTTTGTCGGATATTATTTTGGCATCAATATCAATTTGAGCTTGACGTTTGTTTGAATTGACTGAAAGATTTTGCATAGCCTCTTTACGGAGGTCTTTGTTGATAGAGGTGACTAAATATTTGGTGAAATAAACGACAGATTCCAAATCTTTTTGAGAAACATCTAAAATAACTCCAATGGGGGAAGGAGTGTTGCGTAGATACCATAAATGAACGATGGGGGTAGCGAGGGTAATGTGACCCATGCGTTCACGACGGACTTTGCTGGTAGTGACTTCAACACCACACTTATCACAAATAACGCCTTTAAATCGGATTTTTTTGTATTTTCCACAATAACATTCATAGTCGTGTGAAGGACCAAAAATTTTCTCACAAAAGAGACCATCTTTTTCTGGACGCCAAGAACGATAATTAATAGTTTCTGGTTTTAAGACTTCACCTTGAGACCAGGCTAAAACTTCGGTTGGGGACGCCAACTTAATTTTAATACCAGTGAAATTGAGCATGTTTTTAAATTTGAACATATTTAGTTTTCCTCCTTAATTTCGGTCTCTTCTAATATGGGATCTTCTTCAATTTCACCGTCTGGTGAAATATCGATAACCAGCCCAGCTAATTCTTTGGTGAGAACTTTGAATGATTCGGGAATGTCAGGTTCAGGAATAGGCAAGCCTTTGATGATCGCTTGGAAAGCACGAGTCCGACCTTCAATATCGTCTGACTTGATAGTCAACATTTCCTGTAAAGTGTGGGCAGCTTGATGGGCTTCTAGGGCCCAAACTTCCATTTCTCCAAGACGCTGTCCACCCATTCTGGCTTTTCCACCGAGAGGTTGTTGAGTGACTAAAGAATAAGGTCCAGTGGAACGGGCATGAACCTT
>MNZO01000023.1 GCA_001873665.1 Candidatus Shapirobacteria bacterium CG2_30_35_20
TTTTGTCATCATCGACACCTGTTTAACGATAACTATCGCAAATATTAAATACAAACCCATTCCCACTACCGCAAAAATTCTTTCCAAAATAACAAAATATCCAGTTATATCAGGCAACATTATCGTACCCTCCCTTCGATAGCTTCAAGTTCTTCTTCCTCACGCATCATTTGTAACACTTTAATGACCTTATCAGGGTTTGATACCTTTTCAAAACACAATTCTGGAATTTCTGCTGCTGTCTGAACTCGGACATCACCATAATTAAACATAGTTTGGGAAATCCCCGCCACCCGCGAACTCACATCTTGAATCATTGAAATTTTGGCTTCAGCAAATTTCTTATCCAGTAAATTTCTAAATTCAATATCAATAACTCGCTCGTCGGTAATTATATAAACGTCAAAATACCACGACAAAAAACTTTCCAAGGCATACGCTAAAGTGATCATATACCAAAACAAAATTCCCAAAGTTTGATATTTTAAGGGTACTTCTCCCCATACTGGCAAAAATTGCGCCAACATTGGAACCATTAACATTCCTATTGTCGAGACAACCCAAGACACATTAGTAAACCAATGAGGTCTCATTACCAAAATAATTTCTTCCTTATCATCCTGCTCTTTAAATTTAAATACATGTGGTTTGATCAAAAATGATGACAATGGATTTGAGGTGTGCCCCAACAAATCGTAAACTTTTTGCCTCACCTCGCCAGAGTTTCTCAACGAAGGCGGGTCTTTTTTTATCTCAATTATCTCATCTGGGGCTACCAAATCTAAATTAGATGCTCGTACCATAACCTATTTTACCACGCCTCACCGAAGTTTCTTAACGTAGGCAAAACATGAAAACATCAATGTAAGTAAAAAATTAAGTTATTGTTTTTTAGTAATTCTGCTATATTTTTAGCAACCGTTTTTGCCTCACTTCGTTTCCCAATATGAAAAAATAATTGTTTTAAGTTTGGCTGATGATTATTTATCATTTCCTGAATTTTGTAGGCCATAAAGTTGCAATTATAGTTTCCCATATTTTCTCCAACGCTAAATTTATTAGTATCCACAATATCCATTTCCGGCATCGACAGTTCCAAAACGTATGGTGATAGGGGGTTAATTGTTTTATCACCCAACCGGTTATGGGCTACCGTTTCCATTCTAATTTTAAATATATTTCCATAAAAATCACCCAACCCCACAATCAAATCATAATTACTACCATTTATATTTTTGTCAAAAAATCTTTGTGGTGAAAAGTACACAACCTGATAATTTATTTTATCTGTATTTAAAATTTTTTCTAATTCCACCAGTACCCGCCTACTAATATTCGTTCCCCAATTATTGGTAAACGCATATATCAAGATCATATTTATTTTCTATCCCACGAATCTCTTTCGTTTTTAATATATTTATCAATATCAATCTTGTTCCAAATTTCTTTACCTAATCCTGCAGCAAATTTTGTCCAAGATTTAATTTTAGTTATATCTTTATTTTTTTCATTTTTTATCTTTTTTCTACATTATAAAGTGGGCCGACAATTGAAATATTTGCTGGCGCCCGGATATTAAAATAACTTTTAAAAGTAGCCCCAGCAAAGCTAGCCCCACCAGCATCACCTGAAAATGAGATTGTATTTACCCGTCCCTCATTTTTATTCCAATCAGAAATATTTGCCGAATTTATCAAGTTAAATGGACTACCACCACGATTACGAAGTTCTGTTTTTACTCTTTCAAAATCCCAAGTATCTGTGCATCCATGAGCCGAATCATTTTTGTAACACAAATGATTTTGAACCGATGAATCTTTTTGTGCCAACAAAATTACATTTACAACATCCGCCACCTCACTTGGTTTTAACCATGCTGATTTATTATATTTTTTGCGAAATCCTTGGGCTGCATAAAAACACGGAGAGTCCTTATCATAGGCCTTTTTAAACAAATCATCAAACGAATTAATATCACCATTAGTATCACGAGTCCGTTTTGTCCAATCCGTCGATTTCCATCCAATATCACCCGACGTGTAAGTGTATGCTCCTGCCGTTGAAGCAAACCACGCCGTAATAGGCTGTCCATTTTTTGTTACCACTTCTCCTTCAGTCGCTTTAACTGCTTGTTCCCATCCTCCACCTTTATTTCCTCCTTTATACACCTGACATGCCTGTGTTGTACAAATTTCTTTCGCTCCATTATTTGTATAACTCAGGGCATACGACCTTGCTGCCAAAACTTGAGCTTTTAATGCCTCCATCGGCCAACTACTCGGCACTTCATAAATGCCAAGCAAATAATTTTCCAAACTCATTGAACCATACCCTTTTACCTTTATCGTAATATTAGGCTTTTTTTCAATCGACACACCGTTATAATAAGCATTAATAATATCTTTATAGTTTTGTCCCACATTAGCCCGACCAAAAGCACCATATTGATTTAATCCCACATGATGGGGGATTCCAAAAGTAAAAAAAGCAAATCCACTTCCAAATCCTGGATCAATCTTTCTATCATCAGTACACATTAATGGTCCAGCCCCTAAACTTGTTGGCAAATTCAAGCTGGCAAACCTTTGCGCTTCTAGTTCTCTTTGTTTTGCACTCAATACCGCTTTATATGCTTCCGCCTTTTTTATTTCCCCTGCCAAAAATCCAAATCTAGTCTCCATATCTTTTTTAATTACGGCAATTTTATTTTTTTCCACCAATACCTTAGCTTTATTTAATTCCAGATTTTTTAGATCTAAAATATAATTTGAAACTGTATTTTTATCTTGGGAAATCACCGCCTGAAATAAAGTGTATTGTCGTAACGGTCCACTACTTTCTCCCGATGATAAAAATATCATTATCGGTGTATATTTTTTTGAGTTTATATAATATCGGCGCACTCTTTCCCCCATCAAAATTCTTTGTACTTCCATATCCGCCTCTTTATCAATTAATCTTTTGGTCAACAAAATCATCTGATTTTCCATCGAAACAATTTGACTCTTGGCTGATGAAATTTTTGATCGAATTCCAACAGATTCCTTTTGTAAAGGAACAATAGCATTATTTAGTTCAAAAACTTTTTTTTGAATCAAAGTAATACATGGATCTTGATTCCCTGGATAATTTTTAATGCAATCATCGATTTCATCCGCAAAAGCAATGTTTACACAAAAAAATAAAAATAATATCCCAATTAATCCTATTTTCTTCACTCAATGATTTTACCATTTGCTATACTATTGAAATGGTCTGGATATTTTTATTATTTCTTTTTCAGTCTGCCTTACAGTTCCCCAAAATCGCTTTGGCAGTCACCCCATTTTGTGCCGGTGATCGAACAATTGATACTGCTTTAGGTTGTGTCCCGGTCGAAATCGGTCCTTTTGTTGCCTGGTTGTCAAATTGGGTTTTTGGTATTGCCGGCGGTATTGCTTTTTTAATGATGATTTATGGTTTTTTTCTCATGGCAACCAGTAGTGGTGACCCCAAAGCAGTCCAAGGTGCCAAGGAAACCGTCACCTCGGCTATTACTGGTTTATTAGTCTCTATTTTTGGGATGTTTCTTTTGCGCTTAATTGCTTTAAATATTTTACAAATTCCTGGTTTAAAATAGTCTATGGCTACTTTTGACACTATTACCAGTTCTGATAAAGTTGTTCAAAAATTTGGTGGAGCAGGAACCAATGGTGTTGGACAAATAATTTCGGCAATACTACCATTTATCTACGTCGCTGCCGGTTTATTATTATTAGTTACCCTAATTATGGGGGGAATTACTCTAATGACCGCTGCTGGTGATGCCAACAAAATGAAGCAAGGGTATGGTCAACTTACCGCTGGATTAATTGGCTTTATTATTATTTTTGTCTCCTTTTTTATCGCCCAAATCCTCCAAATCGCCCTCGGTATCAAATTTTTGTAATTTACTTCCCCATTCTTCTTTCTCTCTGTTGATACCATTCAATTGCCTTTTCCATTTTTTTAGGTGTAAAGTCTGGCCATAAAATGTTAGTAAAATAAAGTTCAGCATACGACATTTGCCATAACAAAAAATTACTCAGTCTAAATTCTCCTCCAGGTCTAATTACTAAATCTGGATCTGGTTGATCTTTGGTATACAAATAATCCGAAATTAATTTTTCATCAATTTTATTTGCCGGAATTTTATTTTTTATAATATTTTTTATCGCATTAACAATTTCATCTCTCCCACCATAATTTAAAGCTATGTTAAATTGGATTTTTTCCTGTACAATAACCATCGCCAATATTTTTTTGATAGCATCACGAACCTTAAACGGAAATGCTTGAAAATTCCCCAATACAAAAAATTTAATTCCTGATTTTTGATATTCAACTGCTTTTGTCCTTACAATTCTTACCAACAAATCAAACAAACCCTTCACTTCTATTGATGGTCTTAATCTCCAATTTTCTGTTGATAATGCATAGACCGTTAAATGTTTTATCCCTATATCTCGACAATATTCAACAATATCTTCTAAATTTTTTGCTCCTGCTTCATGTCCCTTACCGTCTGGCAAACCTTTTTTCCTCGCCCACCGTCTATTTCCATCCATAATTATGGCAATATGTTTCGGAAGTTTCGTTTTATCAATCATAGTTATTTAGTCGCGCGTCCCTATTATAACCCTTAAATCATAAAAATTTACTACAAAAAATCCCCCAAACGGGGGATTTTTTGATCCGTTACATTTTGTAACGGTTTGAGGTGTACGATTTCCTCGTACAACTAAAAATTTACCCAATCTACAATCAAATTAACCTTTACGAATTTATCGTAAATCTAATTTTAACCCGTGACAATTTGTCACGACTTAACCGTACGATATTTCCATACGGTTGACTTTATTTGGCCTAATTATGGACAAACACAAACTTTACGATTTATTCGTAAACATGACCATCGATTGGTGACACTTTGTCACCATTTCAGTTGTCCGATTTTTTGGAACAACTCAACAGCCTATAACATGTTCTTGACAAAAGCAAGAGAGAGAGAGAGAATAAGCTCAATATTAATCAAACATATTATGTTAGAAAACTTAGCTTCACTATTTGGACGAACTCCCACTCAAGAACAAATACTTGCCAAAGAAGCAGAATTACTTAACACAATTTCAGAATTAGTCGTCGATAATCAAGTTAGTATTTCAAAATTTGGTGAAATTAATGTTGGGCAGCATGTTGATTTTGACCACCATATTCATCCTGAGGATTTAGGGAATAATCCTGATTTAAAATATGTAATCCTTGCAAAAATTGTCCCCGAAAAATATAAACAACCTAAAACGGGCAGAATAAAATAACAATAAATTTTTTATTATAAAAAATCCCCCAAACGGGGGATTTACTTTAGTCTTAAGTTATTTGCGTTTTTTGATGTGATAACTGATTTTCCTGTATTTTTTTCAATTTCATTTCTTGCTTTTCTAGCAACACCCCCACCTTTTTTCACCACATCCACATTTTGTACCCAATTGTTGGGCCTTTTCGAGTTAGAAATTTCTGTAGTCGATGCCTCGGCCAGCATATTTAACACCAATTCCAAATTAGTCATGTTGTCTCGAAGATTCTCTTTTTTTAAACCTTTTAAATTTTTATAGCTTCGTACATCCATATCCGTCCATGCTTTAGTGATTTCGTTGGTTAAAATTGCAAATTCCCGACCCTCTTTGACCCCTCTTTTTTCCCATTCGTCAGTCAGCTCCTTTCGAATCTCGATACTTTTTAGCCTTTGATTTATCCATTCTTTTGAACAACCTTTTCTTAAATACGTTTTCATCGCCCGCGAAATGGCCAATTCAGGATCATCAATTTCTTCAATTCTTTGGTATCCCACCTTCGCCAACCACAATTTAAAAGGTTCAGCTTTTGGTGAGGGAATTGATTGAATTACTCGAAACATATTTTCAGTTGAAAAACAGTCAGTTAAGTATTTTTTACCATCAATTGCGACTAATTTCAGGTGTACGATTTTATCGTACACCTCACTTCCTTCATTTTTTAATTTATTTTTTAAATCACTCCAATATCTTTTTGGGGTATTCGAGTCAGTTAATATTTTTATAATATCGATAATCGAAAAATACCACAGCTCATTTTCCCCGTCCCAATGTCGTCGTATTTTACTTTCTTGAAAAATAACTGGTTGTGAGTTACTTTTTATTTTATTCATAATTAATTTTGTACCAAACAAAACCCAAAGTCAATGATCCACAAAAAATCCAATTATTCAATTCCATTAAATCCATCAATTTCTTTTTTAACCAAATTAAGAGCAATAAGTTTCGCGACAGCTAATGGAACTTTATTTTTATATTCACTTGATTCTTCTATCTTACGTCGCCGTTCGTCAATATTATCTTTTTCGCCTATAGAAATGCTATCTTTTTTGAATAAGTTTCCTTTATTGATAGTAATAGTTTTCCATATTTGAGAAAACTGTTCGTGGGTAGCTTTAGCAAGTGCTGTAACAGCCTCACCTTTAATATATTCATGGGTTGAATCTGCAACTTGAATCAGTTCAGCGACATTTTCTAAATTTATGAGAGTAAATATGGTATTTTCATCAAATAGTACCGGAGTAGGTGTTTCTTTTACTAGAATTGTTTCAGCAACAGGCAATGTAGTCACTGGTTCTGCAGTTTTTGTCTCCTTAATGGGAATAATATTAAGTTTAGATGGTTCAACTTTGGCCTCAAGTAAAAATCCCTTTAGTGTAACTCTTAGTTCCTCTTGAACTCTGGGATGTAAATGGTCAAAAACCTCGGGTGTTTCAATAATACTGTTAAGCAATTTTCCTGCCAGTAAATGATCACCTGCCAAAGGGTCCCCCGCGAATAATTCACTACCAGTTATTTGGTCACCAAGGTTACTAACAATTTGAGACATATGTCTTTTTAAGTCACCGACATCAAGATGACCAATATTTTCAGTACCACGAATAAGAGTTGAGGCAATCTGATCAATTAATTCATAAGAGCTGGGTGGTTTATCACCTTGGGAACTTCGAGACAGAGAAATACCTTTCTCAAGATAAGCATATTGGGCTAATTTCGCCAACGAATCAATTAATTCTTGACTGGGAGAATAGCTATTTATAGCCTCATTGTCCCAAAGTTCAAACATTTCAAGAGAACTTTTTAGTTCTGGAAGATTTGAAATGTTTGTTTCAAGTATGGGAACAATTGCTGAGACAATCGAATCAACCATAGGTGGTGAATCAAGAATTTCTCGCTGGTGGTGGATACCCATTACGACGGCTGGTATATCATTTTTAGCCAATGCTTGGCAAACAAATCCCAGTTGACCTGCCACAACTTTAGCGGCAACATCTTCTTGTTGTCTCATAGCCTCCATTTTATCTTCAATAGTCTCTTGGTTACTTTCACTTAGGTCTGGTCGAGTGATATTTTCGACTAGACGAAAATTATGACCTTCTACTGTTTTAATGATGCCTCTTTTTTCATCATCACTTTCACCGACTTTAGCCATTGTATAACTTTGATAAAGTTCTATTCCTTCTCTAAATTGTTCCTGATATTGCTCTGTAGTTGCCAAAACAGTAACCCGATTATTTATTTCAGCTTTGTCGGCACTTAAATATGCCACATCAGTTTCGTAAGCAACAGGTTGGAGGTGGGGGATATCAATTGGTTTATTCATATACCAATTATAATATATTACATTTTCAAAAGCTTAAGATCTTCGATTACATATTGAGGCAAAATCTTTGTAGCTGTGTGCATTTCCAGTTGCCAAGATAAGCCTTTTATGCCTATTGATTTAGAATCAGAATCAGGATGATATACAGGAGGTCCAATTTTTAAAGCAACTTTCAGTTCATCTGGAGCAATTTCACCCTGGTGAACAAAATCATATTTTTCAAGAAGATTAATAGTTGCTTTGGTCTTTTCGTCCACGCAAGATAAACCTAATTCCATCGTCTTACCTTCATTTAAAAATCTGGTTGGATACATGTTTCCATTTTGGTCAACTGTGTAATAGTTCAAGTCATTACCACTTGGCTCAAGAAACTGAATTATAGGAAAACAAATTTGCTTACCATCTCTTTTTATTCTCCAATATAACAAATACTTTTTTCCTTCTTTCCCATCACTTCCTTCAAAATTATTTATTGCTGATAAATGTGAGTGGATTGCTTTACCATACCCATTTTTATCCGAAAAATATTCACGTACGATAGCATTACCAATTAAGTTTATAACAGCATTTCCCTCTATTAACAAATCAGGAGAACCAGCATTTTTTTTACGAACAAAGGTTTCAATTTCTGCTTGAGGTATGATTTTGGTTATAAGTGTTTCTGTCTGCCCTTTCATTTTAGTAATTTTATTAACTAATATATTATTTCATAATATAGAAATATTGTCAAACGACTTTTTAAACCACAAAAAACCCGTCTTTCGACGGTTTTTTGCATTTTACAAACTATTTCACTTTTTAGCCAAAATTATCAGTACCAGAAAGGTTTTGAAGAAATGCTAATGTACAATAAAATTACTCGAAAGTAAAACTATTGCCCTTAGTTTACCTCAAAGGAGGTGATCCATCCGCACCTTCCAGTGCGGATACCTTGTTACGACTTAACCCTCATCGCTGAATTTACCTTAACCCAGACTAATCTGAGCTTTGGGTACCCTCAACTTTGCTGATTTGACGGGCAGTGTGTGCAAGAGGTGAGAACGTATTCACCGCACTCTGCTGATGTGCGATTACTACCAATTCCGGGTTCATGCAGGCGAATTTCAGCCTGCAATCCCAACTGAGGATTGTTTTAGGGATTAGCTCCACCTTGCGGTATTGCAACCCTCTGTACAATCCATTGTAGGATGTGTGTAGCCCTGGACATAGGCATCATGATGACTTGACGTCGTCCCCTCCTTCCTCCCAACAAAATAATGCTGGGCAGTCTCCGGTGACAAAATAACACCGAATAGGGGTTGCGCTCGTTACCTCACTTAAGAGAACAACTCACGTCACGAGCTTACGACAGCCATGCAACAGCTGTGTACCACCCTCGAAGGACTTCTACTTTCATAGATCTGCAGGTACATTTCAAGCCCAGGTAAGGTTCATCGCTTCATATCGAATTAAACCACATGCTCCACTGGTTGTGCACCTCCCCGCCAATTCGTTTGAGTTTCGGCCTTGCGGCTATACTCCCCAGGCGGTCTGTTTAACGCGTTAGCTTACATCTCCCCACAAAAGTGGAAAAATTAACAGACATCGTTTACGGCTAGGACTACTCAGGTCTCTAATCTGATTTGCTCCCCTAGCTTTCGTCTCTCAGCGTCAGTATATACCTAGTTACCCGCCTTCGCGCTTGGTGTTCTTTGTAGTATCCACGGATTTAACCCCTACACTACAAATTCCAGTAACCCCGATATCACTCTAGTAACCCAGTATCTTGCCCCTTTCCTCGATTAAGTCGAGGTCTTTGAAACAAGACTTGAGAAACCGCCTACAGACTCTTTACGCCCAATAAATCCGGATAACGCTTGCAGCCTATGTATTACCGCGACTGCTGGCACATAGTTTGTAGCTGCTTATTCTTCCCGCCTTCATGGTGGGATAAAAGAAGTTTACATCCCGAGAGACTTCATCCTTCACGCGGTATCGCTGCGTCAGACTTTCGTCCATTGCGCAAAATTCCTAACTGCTGCCACCCGTAGGTGTATGGGCCGTGTCTCAGTCCCATTGTGCCGGACTCTCCGCTAAGAGCCGGTAGCCGTCATAGCCTTGGTGGGCTTTTACCCCGCCAACTAGCTGGTAGCGAATACGCTGCTTTCGAAGTTACTTACGTCTTTAGTCCGGAGACATTATAGAGTATTACCCCCGCTTTCGCGGGGCTATCCTCCG
>MNZO01000034.1 GCA_001873665.1 Candidatus Shapirobacteria bacterium CG2_30_35_20
GCATTACTTCCACCAGTATACGGACTTGTCGGTACTACTGTTGGGTTTACTGTTTTGCAGAAAGTAACCAAACACGATACTGCATAAGGCACAGGTAAATCAGAATAGTAACATTGACTATTAATATTACAACTAGGTTTACAATAACACCTTGTTGCAGCTCCTCCAGTCGGTATCACTGTTGGCGCTTTTGTTGAAATTCCCGTCGGCTTTGTGGGCGCAACTGACCCAGGTTGTACTCCACAACAACCAAGACCTTTTCCACATCCTCCAATATCAAACTCTACCCCACTCTTCCACTCGTTATCACATTTATCGTTAGTAGTACAGGTACCTGACCAACCATTACCAGTATTACATTTAGCACCTCCACCCATCACCCCACTAGTCGGTGCTGTCGGATTCCTTACTATTGTTGGTTTTGCTGTTGACGCAGGACCACAGTTACTTCTATATGTACATCTTGCGCTACAATTATTCCTTTCACCGACGAGTTCTGAAAATTCATTGCTAGCACAATTAAATGTTATTGGTTTTCCACAGTATTCTTTATAATTAGAAACAACCCCTCGTTTTCCACATCCAAAAGTATTGATAACTGTTACCTTCCCACCCTTCGATCTGTTTGTACCTGGTTTTACCGTCGGTTTTGCTGTCGGTTTTGCTGTCAGTGCGGTACCACACTTGCATAAATCCCCCCCCCTCTTTCGATATTCCGAAATATACTTCGTTCTAGAACCACACCTCAAACTAACACACAAAGTCCCACCCGATGCCATATTTCTACTATCGGCGTTTTCTTGCACCAATTTTGTCGCTACTGGTACCGCAATTGCCATTAGCAAAAGGACTATCATTAAAGGAATTTGAGCTAAACCAAACGAACTTTTCAAACTATTTTTCATAAATAAGTAAAACACTTCTCAAATCCATCGTCAATGTATCAAATTACAATCTCCCCCTACCCCCTCTTTGACAAGAAGGGGTTAAGAATATTATTAATATAATCTGGATTATTTAATACTTCCTCATTTGTAAATCTAATTGTAGTTATTCCTATCTGATACAAAAATCTATCTCGTTCAAAATCATTGTCTTTCTTTTTGTTGTGAGAGTCACCATCAATTTCTATAGCTAAATTTAATTTGGAGCAATAAAAATCTAAAATAAATCTATGAATTGGCTTTTGTCTTACGAATCTAAATCCTGTTTTGTCTCTAGATAAAAAATCATTCCACATTTTATCTTCTGCTTCAGTTGGATTCTTTCTATTTTTCTTAGCCATAAATGTTAAATCATTCCAATATCTAACACATCCTCTTTTGGAATTAATAGCATCAGCATCAACTTTTTTATCCATATGTTAATTATATTACTTTCCCCCTCTTGTCAAAGAGGGGGATGCAAGGGGGAGATTGAAAATCAATTTATTTTCAATAGTTGCACAAATTTCTAACAACTATTGCCACATAGCTGTAAACCTTTTTGTCAAGTATCAAATCTTCATGTATCAAATTACAAAGATATTGTTGACGACTCCATCTTGACCCTATCACTTAAAAACATTTTCATTAAAGATTGATATGGAACATCCTCTTTATTGGCTAAGACCTTTATCTTTGATAATAAAGTCAAGGGTAATCGTAAAGAAATTGATTCAGTTGTCAATTTTAAGTTGGGGAAAATAGTTTTTTTAGCTTTTGACCAATCAACATAGTCAACAGAACTATGTTTTGACCAAAATTCCCTTTCAGCATCTTCATTTTTAAATTTTGGAATTGATTTAAATTTTTTCATAATTGTTTCTTTCTCCTCTATCCATATCTCGGACAGAAATTATTCTAATTTTATTATTTCTAATTGTAAAAGTTAAAAATAACTTTCGTCCATTACTAGTTTGTCCTAAAGCATTAAGTCTTTTCTCTTTTACTGAATGAATAATGTCTTCCGTTGTAAATAATGATTCATTAATAAAAATTTCCTCAGCTTCCTGATTAGTAACCTTATGTTTTATTAAATTTTTATCAATATTTCCCAAATCCCATTCAAAAATTAATGGATCAGGAACAATATTCATTTCATAAAGTATATTACTCAAATATACAATTGTCAATGTATCAAATTTTTAAAACAGATGTTATAATAACCTAACTTGTAGGGATGGGTGCTTGCACCGGTTCATGCAAGTTTTTTATTTACAAACTTTCTTTTCGCTTCCACCCAATTTAACCGCTTTTCACTAATAATTTGTTTTTCAAACATTTTATAATATTCCGTACTTTTACCAGTTTCGTTTGCCAAAACTGCTCCAGCAATCATATCAGCAACATTGACTCGTTTTTCCTTTCTACTATCAACATGTAAAATATTAGGTAAATTAGGCAACAGCTGTTTTAACGTCTTATTAAACTTTTCTACATCATAATCTCGAGAAAAATGTCTATCAATAATAATTTTGGAGATCTCCGTATAAAAACTAAACACATCATTCAATAACAAACAACATAAAAAAGCAAAATGTTCCGGAGTATCAGGTATCTTTCTTCCCATTTTTTCTACTTCCAAAATAAAAATATCAAAATCATTTTTTATAATATTTTCAAAAAACAACCTTTTTGTTTTATCGCCTGAAGTATAATATTTAAGCTCTCTTGTCTGTTTTCTTAATCTCTCTTTTTTCAAAAGAACTTTAAATATCTCGTCAATTTTAATTACATTATTTGTTCCAACTGCCGCAACCACAATTACCTTATCTTTTATGTCAGACAGTGTTCCCGATTCATCTATAAAAATGGTAAATTTGTAATTCATAAAACAATAGTATTGAAATAGTTGTACACGTTTTTGTCAATGTATCAATTCTCAATACAACTGTCCTTGTCTATCCTGCAGGGTAATTTTTAACAAATTAACATCATTTGAATTAACCTGACAATTACCATCTAAATCCGCTTTTAAGTTACCTCCATCAGCAATAGTTTCATGTTCGAGTGATTTTAATTTTATATAAGAAAAATCAACTCCATTAATCATATCATCTTGCTGCTCTGAATATGTCCCAACCACATCTCCTGGCATTAAAGGATATCCCGAAAAATCATAAAGCGGACTCAACACCTCACTCTCTGTCACCATTATCTCACCACCAGCTTGATTATACGATCCAGTCTGATTATTTTTTCCATATTTTACCTGTAAATGCTTTGGACCTCTGATAAACACCGCCAAATTATTTAATCGAGTAAATCCAGTCAACTTTAAACTTCCGATAAATACCATTTTGTTATTTAAAACAAATTTATTTTTTGGAATTACATTTTGATACACCTTAGTCTCCCCATCACCTAAAATAATAAATTTTAATGGCCAATCAATAGTGCACTGAGCGTTATTTGGATTCACCCCCCCAAAAGAAATTTGATAGTTTAATACCCCCACTTGACCAGCCGGGATTGAAGGTACAACTGTAGTCCCAGCACATTTCAAGGCATCATCAACCTTCCATTTTCCATTTGGGGATGGACAAACATAACATTTACCACCACACATTTGAACCCGGTTTGCCACATTACACACGCTATCTTCACTACTACCATCTGCCTCAGGAGGAGTACAGTTGCGCAAAACCCCATCCCTTCCCGGACATTGCTCCACACATCCTCTCTTATTTGCCGCCATATTTCGACTATCAGCGTTTTGCTCTACCAAATAAATCGCCACCGGAATAGCCACCACCATCAATAACAAACCATATAATAAAGTTAATTGCCTATATCCTTTCATAAATAAATTAAACCACTTAGTTTAAATAATTGCTATCATTAACTTATGAAACTCAAAAAATTTTTGCCATTTATACTATTATTAATACTCCCCTTATTAATCCTTGCCACCAAACAAATTATTGACTTGCGCAAAGACGCTGCTGGTTTACCCGCCAACATTTTTATCGACACCCAAAATCCTGGTAGCAATCTTTCCACTTCCCTCTGGCAAAATTTATCCCAAGGTGGTGAAGAACCAGTTGACATGATTAAGCCAGTCATAGGACAAATAAGGGCACTATCTCCTAAACTAATCAGGATTGATCATGTTTTTGATTTTTACAAAGTTGACCAGGGCAATAATAACTATGATTTTTCCCGTCTCGACGGTGTCGTTGACTCTATTCTTGCCACTGGTGCCAAACCCATGCTCTCCCTTTCCTACACCCCCGACTCTAAACCCCCAGCCGACTGGAACCAATGGTATTCCCTCATCAAAGCCACCGCCAAACACTATTCAGTTGAGAAAAAAATTTCTGGTATTTATTATGAAGTCTGGAATGAACCCGATCTTTTTGGTGGCTGGCACTATGCCAAAGACCCCAACTATACGACCTTGTATCACAACACTGCTCGAGCAGTTGTTGATGGCGCCGGTAATGCCCCATACAAAATCGGTGGTCCCGCCATCACCGCTTATTATGCCAACTGGATAAAATCGTTATTTGCCTCCACCGCTCGCTCTGGCATTCGCCTTGATTTTATCTCCTGGCACAAATATAGCAAAAATCCCGCCGATTATTTGGCTGATTTTTATAGTTTAAATAAAATCCTTTCCAATTATCCCCAACATTTTGATGTTGAGCGAATCATTTCAGAGATTGGTCCCAATCCAAAACCAGATAGTTGGTATGACCAATCCCAAAGTGGCGTTCATCTTATATCAATAGTTACCCAACTTACGGGTAAAATTCACCGTATTTTTACTTTTGAACCAGTCGATGGACCAAATCCCCGCTCTAACAAAAGCTCAGGTTGGGGTTTAATCACCCATTCCTCCAAAGGCAACACCCCTAAGCCTCGATATTATGCCATCCAATTTTTAAATCAACTTGGTGGTCAATTAATACCTTCAAATGGAGATGGCACTTGGGTTACTTCGCTTTCTACTAAAAACGGCAACAAATATCAAAGCTTAATCGTTAATTATGACCAATATCAGAACCACAGTGAAACATTCCCGGTTTCATTTAAAGGCCTAAAACCTGGTGCCTATACCGTCACTATTAAAAGATACTTGGGTAAAACTAGTAGTAAAAAAATAACCATCGACACCCCCACCCTCACCGAAAACATTTATATGACTCCCAATTCCGCCATAATAATAGAAATTACGAATTAAAAATTACGAATTACGAATGAAAGAAAATATTATTCAAGATAAATCATTTAAATTTGCATTACAAATAATTAATTTATATAAAAATTTAATTGAAATAAAAAAAGAATATGTACTTTCAAAGCAAGTATTAAGAAGTGGAACATCAATCGGTTTAAATATCGAAGAATCTATTGGAGGACAATCAAAAAATGATTTCCTTGCAAAAATATCAATTGCTTACAAAGAAGCCAGAGAAACAATGTATTGGTTAAAATTATTAAAAGAGTCAAAATATATTAACGAAATTGAATTTAATAATCTGTTCAATGATTTAGATGAGATATTAAAAATATTGGGGAAAATCCAAATCACTTTACGTAATCCTTAATTTTTAATTCGTATTTTTTTATTTTAGTTTTTTATTTGTAATTCGTAATTCGTAATTTTTAATTAAAATAGTCGTCTCACATCCCCAATCGATATCAACACAATCATTGATAACAATATCACCATTCCCAAATTGTTTACCATTGTTTCAAATTTAGCATTTGCTTTTTTACGAAAAATCATCTCGTAAATTACAAATATAATTCTGCCTCCATCCAATGCCGGAAAAGGCAACACATTAACCACCGCCAAATTAACCGACACCACTCCAAAAAAATGAATCACTGCCAAAAACCCTTGGTTTAACCGAATACTCGAAGTAGCGTTAAACATTCCAATTGGCCCAGTGACATCTTTTGGCACTTGCCCCAAAAATAACCCCCCCACCATTTTCGTTACCCCATCAAATATAATTTTACCCCAAAAATAGGCTTCTTTAAACCCTGCTCCAATCCCTTTATAAAATTCCCACCATCGAATTGGCTGCATCTCTATATTCGATATCACTACTCCCAAGCTCCCCTCTCCCGCTGGTGGATTTTCTCTGGCCAATAATTGTATGGGTGCAATGCCTTGCACCCCTACTGTTATTTTTTTGCCCCTATTTTTATTCACTATTTCTGTCAATTCATTTCCCTTTTTTATTTGTATATTATTTATTGATATTATTACATCATCAACTTTCAATCCCGCCATTTCCGCTGGGCTATTTTTGGCAATACCAATAATTTTAACTTTATCAGTTTCAATTGGAATTCCCATTACCGTGTAAACTACTGCAAAAATAGCAATCGCCAACACCATATTCATAAATACCCCACCCAACACAATCAACCCTTTTTGCCAAGGATTTTTGTCCATAAACGAATCTTTTGTTTTTATGAGTGATGAGGGGTCTTCACCATACAATTTACAAAAACCCCCTATTGGCAACCAGTTAAGAGACCACACTGTCCCCCAAAATTTTTTACTAATTATTTTTGGAGGTAAACCCAATCCAAATTCCTCAACTCGTACTCCCGTAATTTTGGCCGCAAAAAAATGTCCAAATTCATGGACCAAAACCAAAATTGATAAAGCAATGATAAAAATTAAAATATCCATAAAGTATGATAACTGATAACCGAGCACAGATAACTGTAGCTCATTTTAATTTATCTGTTGATCGAATTAAACCATTAATTATCATATCTGCTTTTTTAGCTTGATTCCATAGCAAATCAAAATCAGTATCAGATATAAATTTTAAATTCTTTGACACCAACAAAAAATTCTGAACTTCTTTAGCCGATCCTCTTGCTTGGTAATTAAAATGATTTCTGTCTTTATAGCTATATCGTCCAAATCCTTCTGCAATGTTTGCTGATATCGAAGTAACTGCCCGACGAAGTTGATCTACAATTCCAAATTTTTCTTCTTTGGGATATTTTGATAATATTTTATAAGTCATTAAAACTAACTCATGAGCTTCTTTCCAGGCATTTAAATCATAAAAATCACTTATCATATATTTAGTTTAATATTTTATCAGTTATCGGTCCTCCGTGCTCGGTTATCTTTCTCCTCAATTATCCGTCCTCCGTGCTCGATTATCAACTTCGTATCTCCAATTCCTTTTTCTTTGCCATTTCCTCTAACTTTGCCATATACAAATCTGTTATTTTTTGCAACTCCACTTCATCTTTCTTGGCCTCGTCTTCAGAAATTGTTTTGGCATTTTTGGCGTCTATCATTTTCTTTCTAAAATCAGCCCTGGCATCACGCAACATTCCTCTCGCCCCCTCCAATTTTCGACCCAATAATCGGATATAATCATCACGTTGTTCAGTGGTCATCATTGGCAGTACCAACCGAATAATATTACCATCAACCACTGGCGTCATGCCAATATTGGCTCCAGCAATCCCATTGGCAATTTCGCGAATAATAACTTGATCCCAAGGTTGAAAAGTAATCGTCCGGACATCAGGAATTTGAATCGATCCAATTTCAATTAGGCGCATTTTTTGACCACCATAAATAGTCACCACCACATTTTCAATTAATCCTGGCGTCGCCCGTCCTGTTCGTATCGACCCAATATCATTCAAAAACAAATCCCCAATTTTCGTCATCCTGACGTTTACGTCCGAAAAATTTATCATATGTATATTCTATCAAATAATATACACGTCATTGCGAGAAATTTTTCATAAAATTTCGTGGCAATCTCGTTTTGATTAGCACAGCGCTTTCTAAATTCCATCGAGATTGCTTCGTCGTTAGGAAACTCCTCGCAATGACGATTTATTTAAATCTCAAACCTCGCAATTCTTCCCAGCTTTATATTTTCTCCATATTTACCAGCCAAAGCCGCAATTAAATCAGAAACTTTTTGTGACGGATCTTTAATAAATTCCATTTTCAAAAGCTCCTCAGAATTTTCCGGATCCATAGCAGTTACCTGTAAACATAAATCCCTCGTCAGTGCCATAAACTCTTCGTTTTTCGCTACAAAATCAGTCTCACATAAAAGCTCAACCATTACTCCAATTTTGCCCGTAGAATGAGTATAAGTAGCTACTCTACCTTGATAAACTTCTTTATCTGCACGTTTTTCAAGTTGTTTAAAACCTAATTCCTTTAAAAACTCTTTGGCTTTTTTCTCATCCCCCTTGGCCTTTTCCACCGCAATTTTTATTTCCCCAATCGAATAACTCGTCTCCCCTCTAATTTTTTTTACTAAATCGATTATTGATTTTTGATCCATATTTTTAATTCGTAATTCGTAATTCGTAATTTTTAATTTTTTGTTTGTCCTGCCTTTACTGCTTTTCCCATCTCTTCCACAATCAAAGAAATGCTTTTAACGTTATCATCATTAGCCGAAATCGCAAAATCAACTTTCTCAGGATTGCTATCAGTGTCGACAATCGATACGACTTTTATACCTTTATCATTACATTCTTTAATGGCCGATTTTTCATACCCTGAATCAACCACAAATATCACATCAAAAAGTTTTTCCAGTGTTACCAACCCCCCAATCATTTTATTAAGACGAACCGTCTCTTTTTTCAATAATGACAAATCTTTTTTCGACATCTCGGCATATTTATTTGCCTTTAAACCAGTGTTAATGTCATTTAACCGTCGAATATTTTTCTTTATTTCCCCCCAGTTGCTCACTGTTCCTCCCAACCATCTATCAGTTACATAAGGAATCCCAAGTTCAGTCGCAACTCGTCGCACCACTTCCCGCGCTTGACGTTTAGTCCCCAAAAACGCCACCGTTTTACCCGATTTAATGGATGAATATATGTAATTACAGGCATTTTTTAATTGGATAATCGATTTGGTCAAATCAATAATTTGAATTCCATCCATAGCCTTATAAATATTTTCCTTTGATTTTGGGTTAGTTTTAGAAATTTTGTGCCCCAAATGACAACCAGCATCAAGCATATTTTTCAAATCAATTGACAACTCGTATTTCTTCACCACCACTTCCTTTATCACCTCAACTTTTTTACCCGCCGTAGCTTTAACGTAAGCAGGCTTTTGCCCACTTAAAGCTTTTTTGACTAAACTTTTTTTTACTTTTGGCATTTTATATAAAATAAACAACTAATTAAGTCTTTGATTATAACATGTGTTATACTCTCTACTGTAGGGAAAGTTTCGTCAATCAAATTGAAGGGAAGTCACTACGTATTATTAGTTTGCGCACAAATGGCAAAAAAACTCTATGTTGGTGGTCTGTCCTTTCAAACCACTGATGATGTCTTGAACGCATCTTTCGCTCAAGCCGGCACAGTCGTGTCCGCCGTTGTTATAAAAGATAAATTTTCTGGACAATCCAAAGGCTTCGGCTTTGTGGAAATGTCAACTGACGAAGAAGCTAACGCTGCAATCGCCATGTGGGATGGAAAAGAATTAGATGGTCGAACTGTCAAAGTCAACGAAGCTCGTCCCCTAGAAGATCGTCCCCCACGTCGAGATAATTACTCGCAAAACCGCGGTAGCCAAGGCGGCTACGGTGGTGGTTCAAGATACTAAAAGAACCTTAATAACCCCTCGCTTTGCGAGGGGTTATTTTTTTAACTTTTCTTCTTTGGTATCAACAAATCAAAAGTAACCGGCGACAATACATAACACGCCTCAAATGCCAACACCGACAAATCGTGAGAACTGGGCATAAGCCTAGTTATCCATACTGCAAATAAACCCAACATTATGGCATTTTTAACCGTACCCCTCATATGAATCCAGTTTACTTTTTCAATCACATCTTCTGAAATATTTTTTGCTC
>MNZO01000052.1 GCA_001873665.1 Candidatus Shapirobacteria bacterium CG2_30_35_20
TAGTGGTTAATCGTTTTCCCCGATTCAATCAAAGATTTTAAATCCTCACTGACCAGCACTTCCTGACAATTACGAGTAATCAATTTCATTTTTTCTTCTGTAGTCATATGTGAATTATAAACTAATTTTCTTTCATCCAGCTACCAATGTTTCTAAATATCGCCATTGATGGATTCCCACTTTTTTCAAATGCATCCATTTCTAATTCAACTCCTCCCAATCTGGTAGTACTACAAATAAAAATTGGATCAAGTATATTTTCTTTAAAACTTTTTTTATGCATCTCTTTAAACATTTTTGGTAACACTACTCCGTCAGCTGTGCATTGTGCTAGCATAAATCTAACTCGATTCCATACTGTTTCTGCGCTTTTTATTGTCTGAAATCCTGTGGTCACAAACGGTGTATCAGCCGTCAGTTTTAAATGTTTAATAAATAAATCAAAAGTTTGTGTGTTTGGGTCTAAACATTCTAATTCCACTTTTTTTAATTCATCTTCGTGTTTTAAATTTGCTTTACCTGCTTGCATTAACACGTTTGATTGTAATCTTACTTTTGGTACTTTAAATTTAGTCTTTTGAAATTCTCCCGGACGATCACCATCAAAATTTAAAAATGCTTGTGAGATATTTTTTGCTGAAATAGACGCAATTTCTTGCCACTTGTCGACATTAGTAAACATTTTATTCGCCCCATTTTCCAATACATCAGCAAAAACTAACATTGTTTCTAATGGCACCCCCAAAGTCTCAAAAGTTAATTTATTTAGATCAAACAATTCTTCAATAAATAAATTTAATCTCTGATTGTCACAAGTCAACTGAACAAGTTCACGAGTTTGTCCTTTATCATTTGGCGATTTGAGATTATTTATTGCTGGACAAAGCGAAATAATAATTGGGATGGGACAATTATTTTTTAAGGATTGTTCAATAGTATCAATAATTGTTTCAACTTTCCTCGGCGGAAAAATACATATTTTACTTATATTTTCCCACCAATTTTGTACAGGGCTATTATCAATCAGGTCGATACGGGTATTAACCGTATCCAATTGTTTAATTGTATTCATAGTTTCATTTGTAAACATAAAATAATTAATATTTACCAGTGCCGGGGAAGGGGTTTGCACCCTTGAAGGCTTGCGCCAGCTGTTTTACAGACAGCTCCAATAGGCTACTCTGGCACCCCGACTTGTTAAACCAAAAAGCCCCCGCCATAATCCAAATAATTAAATATTCGGACTAGGGCGAGGGCTATTCGCGGTACCACCTAGTTTTGTAAATAAAAAATCCTGTCATAACGGGATTAATAATATTTACCTTATTATCGAGTATTTGCTATGCAGTGTTTACTCTATCTCTATTTAGGGAGATCCCTCACTGATTTTGTCAGTATGCTAAAAGGGTGTATTATGTCCTCTTTCGCGTTCCAATGTTGAGGTTAGTATACCACCACAATATATTTTGTCAAGGCCTATAATAAAAAACTTACAATTGACTTCGTACAAACTTCGGCATAATATTAGTTATGGATACAAAAATTGCAATATTTAAAGGTAATGAAGTTAGAAAAATAATCTATCAAAATGAGTGGTGGTTTTCAGTAATTGATGTAATCGAAGTGTTGACCAATAACGACCGACCACGAAAATATTGGAGTGACTTAAAAACCAAACTACAAAAAGAGGGTTATGTTGAAGTGTCCGAAAAAATCGGACAGTTGAAAATGCTGGCATCTGATGACAAAATGCGTAAAACCGATTGTGCCAATACTGAGGGTATGTTTCGTATTATTCAATCAATACCTAGTCCCAAGGCTGAACCATTTAAACGCTGGCTGGCCAAGGTCGGATTTGAAAGGATTAAAAAAGTCAAAGGTTTAAAATGCGAAAACCTACGTGATCACATGGATGATTTTGAACTAATTTTTACCATGTTAGGTGAGCGATCAACTACTGAAATTCACAAAATCGAGAATTCTCAAGGTATTAATAAATTAAAAAGTGATTCTCGTCGTGGAGGCGAAATTGCCATGGTGGCTCGCAAACGACTTGAGAAAGAAACAGGTCAATCGGTCATCAATCCTAAAAACTTTTTATCACTAAAAAATAAAAATAGAGCTCTATAATCAATTATGGCCACAATATATCTTTTTCGTCACGGACAAACAGAATTTAATCGCGACAAACGTTTTACTGGTGATGCCGAATCAAAACTAACTTCAGTCGGTATTCAACAAGCCCGATGGATAGGCAAATTATTACAGTTCAAAAAAATTCAAATTGCCTACCATACTCACTTGTCTCGTTCTATTGATACCTTATTTGAAATTACTCGTTGGCATCCCGAGTGTCAACAAAATATTGTTGACGATCGCATTATTGAACGTAGTTATGGCGAATTACAAACTTTATACCATACTGATGTTATAAAATTTTACGGGCTAGAACAATATAAAAAATGGCATCGTGGATGGGATGAAAAAGCCCCACGAGGAGAATCTTTTGCTGATGTAGAACTAAGAGTACAAAGTTTTATTAACGATTTACATGATAAATATCACGACAAAAATATTGGAATAGCGATATCTGCTCACGGCAACAGCATTCGTTTATTTCGAAAAATTTTCGAAAAAGCCACCATCAATCAAGCCACCTCTTGGGTCATTCCATTTGACCAATATTTTGAGTACGGGATTTAAACGATTCGTCATTGCGCGACAGTCCGCCTATGGCGGAAGGAGTCTTCGACGAAGCAATCTCGTTTCGATCAGCACAGCGCTTTCTAAATTCCAACAAGATTGCCACGTCGCCATTGTATATTTGCTCCTCGCAATGACGTGTTACCTAGCTTTCTGTTGTAATTCCCACAACTTGGCATAAATAATAAAAGTATCAAACATTTCAAATATAATAGAAATCCACCCTACCGTTCCATCTTTCCATTTCGATTGTTTTATTGCTCTCTCCCAAAATTTTGTCAACATCATCCTCGGGAACCGCCACCAGTATACCTTGGGGTGATTATTTTCAAACAAAGCCTGCGCTTCCATATCAGTCCAACTGTTAGTTTTATCCACCATCGAATGTAAATCACGGTGTGTAAAATGTAATAAAGCATTTTTTAAATATCCCATCTCACCCTTTATAATTGGTTCCTCGTGCAAAATTCCCGTAAATCCAGCAAAATCTTTCCGCAAAAATAATCGTTTTACGTAATCAGGGTAACTATTTCCATATCTCACCCTTTTCCCCAAAAAATGATTCACCCTCGGTATTACATAATATGAAATTTTTTCTGTCCTCTGTCCTCTGTCCTCTGTTATCATTTTTAATATTTCATTTTTTAATTCCTCTGTTACTACTTCATCGACATCCACATACAAAATCCAATCACCCGTGGCTAATTTATAACCCATATTTCGCCACTTAGTAAAATTTTTATTGTATTCATCAGTTGTTTCTGTAATTTTAATTTTAGGAATTATCTTTTTCGCTATTTCTTTTATTTTTGCCGTTGAATTGGCCATTACCAAAATATTTTCATCAGCAAATTTACACGACTCAAGACATGATTGAATCAAACTTTCTTCATTTCCTACCATTACTATTATTGATAGTTTTACCTTATTTTTCATTCATTTCTTCTTCAATTCTCATTAATCGATTATATTTTTCTACCCTCTCCCCTCGAGTTGGACCAACTTTAATATATTCACTACCAACAGCGACAGCCAGATCCACCATAAACGTATCATTTGTTTCCCCGCCACCTCGGTGTGATGTAATTGTCCAAAAATTATTAGCAATCGCCAGCTTACAACATTCTATAGTCTCGGTCACCGTACCCGCTTGATTTAATTTAATTAAAATTGCATTAGCTGCCTTTTTCTCAATCGCTTCTTGCCAAATTCTGGTGTTAGTTACTGTCAAATCATCGGCAATTAGTGGAAACTTACCGCCAATTTTTTCCAACAAAATCGGCCAACTTTCCCAATCAAATTCTGACAGCATATCTTCCCAGCTTACAAACGGATATTTTCCTATCCATTTTGCATAATATTTAATCAATTCCTCAGAATTTAAAGTTTTATTTTCAATTCGTAATTCGTAATTCGTAATTCGTAATTCTGAATTTGTCTTTGCAAATTCAGACGCAGCAGCGTCCAGTGAGATACCACAGTCGATATCAGGAGAATATCCTGCGGCGACGATGGCTTCCACCAAATACTCCATCGGTTTTTCATTCGATGTAACGCCAGACGGTGCAAATGCCCCTTCATTTCCAACATTTATTGACAGTTTTTCTCTTTTTAAAATCTTTTTCAATGCCTGATAAATTTCCATTTCCATTCGTACATTTTTACCAGCCGTTTTGTTACCCAGTGCCGACACACAATATTCTTGCAAGTCGGTTGTCAAGTCGGCATGTTTTCCACCTTCAATCATTACTACCATTGGTTTGGGTAATTTAACAATTTCAGCTAAATTAAATTTTTGATTTAAGTATTTATAGAGTGATACTTTTTCATCGTTGGCTTGTGCTCTAGCGACCGCCATTGATACCCCCAAAATTGCGTTACCACCAAATTTCGCTAAATTAGGAGTCCCATCGGCCTCTATCATTTTATTATCTATATTTTGTTGTTCACCCGCTTCCATCCCCACCACCAATTGAGACAATATTTTATTGACAATTTCCACCGCCATTTTCATCCCTCTACCTCCGTATCTTTTTACATCTTTGTCCAATAGTACCGTCGCTTCCTTACTTCCTGCCGACGCCCCATAGCTGACCGATGCCTCTCCTACAGCGCCAGAATCTAGAGTTACCGTTACCTGCAGACTTGGTTCACCCCCCGATGCCAATATCTCCCTCGCCTTTACTGTTTTTATTATTGCCATAATTTATTATAGCGTAATTTAGTTCTTGACAATATAATTCCACATGATGTAACATTACATCATGTTAGTCAGAACTCAAATATCACTTCCAAAAGATCTTCATTCAACGGTTAAATTTGATGCACGTAAGCGAGGAATTTCCCTTTCTGAAATTTTACGTCAATTAATTACAGAAAAATATTATAAAAACCCTCTTAGATCGCCCAATGAAAATCCCTTTGCTGGCTTAATTACTGTGGCACAAAGTGCTCCAAAATTAAAACATAAGGTAAGCTGGTCGATGGAAATAGATAAATATTTACCAGAAAATCTTAGATGAGAATTTTTGTTGATTCTTCATTTTTAATTGCTATATCCAATCCCCTAGACATAAATTATCAAACATCTATCAACTTGGCAAATAAATATGTTGAAAGTATATTGTTTTTTGATGATTTAGTTAAATATGAATCGGTTAATATTCTATTAAAAAAAAGTACAGCATTACATGCAAACAGTTTAAACAATACGTTTTTGTTGGGTACATATCAAAAAATTTACATTACTGATTCAACTTGGGAAATTGCATTTTCAAAAATAGTTGCCAAATACACCAAATCCGGACCCAATGTCTTTGACTATATCCACTTTGCTTGTATGCAAGAATATGGTTTAAAAGATGTACTTACTTTTGATTACCACTTCACTTCTGCCGGATTCAATATCTTAAAATAGTCTTAATCACCTTTTTCCACTGCAAATTTTTATATCTCTCCCAAATATTTATATTTTTATTTGTCAAAAACAAATCGGCATAACCAGTTTTTCTGTCAATATTTATATCTTTTTTTAAAATGTAAAACCAATAGTCAATCATAAAAATATTATTATAATATTTTTTTAAAAACAAAATCATTTTATAATCTCCATTAAATTCCAAAAATAATATTGGTTTGTATTTTTTTATCATTTTCTTTGCTCCCATTATCACCTTTGGCTCCCACCCCTGCACATCAATTTTTATCAAATCAACTTTTTCTCGTATCTCATCATCTAATTTTACTGTTTCTATTTTTCTGATATCTGAGATCTGACATCTGACATCTAATCTGCTATTTCCCAAATTACTTTTATCTTTTATCATTGCTCTTACCTCTTTTTTATCCGACACCGCCTTGTTTATCGCCACTACATTTTGTAATTTATTTTCGGCAATATTTTTTAAAAGTATTTTAAAACAATCAAAATCCGGTTCAAAGGCATAAACTTTTTTACAAACTTTTGCCAGTAATAAGGTATAATATCCAATATTCGCCCCCACATCGACCACAACGCTATTGATATTTACATTTCTCAAAATTAGTTCACTCTCATATTCCTCGTATTTCTGTAAAGCTATTCGTTCACCTATATATTTATCATCATCTCTATACCAAAAATCCATTCCATTTTGTAATTTAGTCTTGACAAGTTTCACTAATCCCATTTTACCGCATTATTTTCCTAGTTGACCAAAGTGCATTTTAGCTATAATATTAGCAGTATCAGCAATTGACTGATAATTTCATAATTATTTAATTTTATTTATTTTTTAACTAAAGCTCTAACGCATTATCGCGCTATTGCACTAAATTATGACCAAAACAAACCTAAAGCCAGCTGCTGGTTATTTAGTAATTGAACCCAAAAAGAAAGGTTCTAGTACCGAGTCTGGAATTTATTTACAGCCAAGCAACGACAAACCTCAAGAGGGTACAGTTTTAGCCATCGGTCAGGCTTATCTTACCGATTTTGGTATCAAAAAAGATTCTGGCGATTTAAAAACTGGCGATGTCGTCATTTACCGTGAATGGGGTGGCAAAGAATACAAAGAAAATGGCGTCGATTTGTTATTAATGAAATTCGACGACATCATGGCCACCATCAAAAACTAATTTTAAATTTTTAATTCGAAATTTTTATTCAAATCTAAATTTCAAATTTAAAATTTTAATTTAAAAATTGATTAAAAATTGTAAATTAAAAATTATATTTTAAATAAACTATGCCAAAACAACTAAAATTCGGGCAAAACGCCCGTCAATCTTTACTTAATGGTGTTAATATTTTGGCCAATGCCGTGGCCACCACCCTCGGTCCCAAAGGTCGCAATGTGGCCATTGAGAGAAAGTATGGTGGACCAACTGTTTTACATGACGGTGTCTCAGTTGCCAAAGAAATCAATCTCAAAGATCCCTATGAAAACATGGGTGCCCAATTGGTCAAAGAGGCCGCCTCCAAAACCAATGATTCGGCTGGTGACGGTACTACTACTTCCACCGTTTTAGCCCAAGCTATTGTCAATAAAGGTTTGCAAAATGTCGCCGCCGGTGCCAATCCCATGATTGTTCGCCGTGGATTAGAAAAAGCACTTGATGCTGTTATCAAAGAACTCGATGGTATGAAAAAAGATATTAAAATCGACGATCATGCCTCTATCGAAAAAGTGGCTACAATTTCTGCTGCTTCCGAGGAAATTGGTAAGGTTATTGCCGGTGCTGTGGTCAAAGTTGGTCGTGATGGTTTATTGACTGCCGAAGAAGGCAAAGGTCTAAATCTCGAAACCAAAGAAACTTCGGGTATGGAATTTGAAAATGGATTTTTATCTCCTTATTTTGCCACCAATACTGAAAAAATGGAGGCCGTTATCGATCATCCCTACATTATAATTACCGACAAAAAAATCTCTTCAATCCAAGATATTTTGCCTTTTTTGGAAAAACTAATCAAAATTACTAAGTCGTTTGTCATAATTTCCGAAGATATTGATGGTGAAGCTCTGGCTACATTAGTAGTCAACAAACTTCGTGGCACATTTAATGTCCTGGCGGTCAAAGCCCCTGGTTTTGGTGACCGCCGCAAAGCCATGCTCGAGGATATTGCTGTTTTAACCGGTGGTAAGGTGATTTCCGATGAACTCGGAATCAAATTTGATACGGCAGAACCCACTGAATTCTGTGGTCGTGCTGATTCGGTAACCTCAGACAAGGACAAAACCCGAATTATTGGCGGATCAGGATCACAAGCCGATGTTGATGGTCGAGTCAAGCAACTTCGTAATCAAATTACCGCTTCAACCTCCGATTATGATCGTGAAAAAATGCAAGAACGCATTGCCAAGTTAGTGGGTGGGGCTATCGTTATTCAAGTTGGTGGCGCTACCGAAGTGGAAATGAAAGAAAGATTAATGCGGGTCAAAGATGCCATCGATGCCACCAAGGCAGCTGTCGAAGAGGGAATTTTACCTGGTGGTGGAGTTGCCCTACTTAAGGCTTCTTTTGCCTTAGATAAGGTCAAAGTTGATAGTGCCGAGGAACAAGTTGGTGTCAATATTCTAAAATTCGCTCTCGAGCAACCTATGCGAAAATTAGCCCTCAATTGTGGTGAAGATCCAGGTTATGTTTTTTCCAAGATTAAAGATGCCCTGGTGTCCAATCCCAAATCCGATGTTGGCTATCACGCTATTACTGGTGATTTTGTCTCTATGACTGGCGCCGGAATATTAGACCCCGCTAAAGTAACTAAATCAGCCTTAAGTAACGCTGTTTCTATCGGTATTATGATTTTGACAACCGATGTTCTCATTGCTGATATCCCCGAAAAAAAGTCTGCTACCCCTGATATGAGTGGTATGGGTGGGGGAATGGGTGGCATGGATGGAATGATGTAGGCCTTCTCGGCCTATCCGCCGATGAGGCGGATAAATTAATATTTTTATTCCCACACCCGCGGGGGTTTTATTATTTCATTCCCCAAAACTCTCTACACCAATTAGCCGACGTTGGCTCAACTTTGTCTGTTTTTAGCAACTCCTCAAATTCTTCTTTAGTAAAAAATCTAGCCTCTTCCACCTCTTCTTTTTGAATTACAAAATTATTTTCATTATATTCACCAAAATATCCATATGCGTACGACCTATTTCCCGGATATGTCATTAACAATTTAAATGCAAATTTAAGCGGTACATCAATTCCCATTTCTTCTCTCAACTCTTTATGAGCCTCGTCTTCGGGATTTTTTCCTTTACCTACATGTCCCCCAGCCGAAATTATCCAATATCCAGCATAAGTTTTCTTTTTATAACTTCTCCGCTGTAGTAATAATCTTTTTTTATTATCACAAATTAATATTCCCACTTCCCTAAAAATTAATTCTGGATGTCCGATGGTGGCACTCCTCCATACCTCCCCAATCACCTCATCGCTTTCATTAACCAAATCTAAAAGTTCATCCATTTATTGTATTAAGTTTTAACAATTCTTTTTGACTTATTAACTTTTTCTTTATATATTTACTTGCTTCTTCTTTTGAAATTCCAACCATTTTTACCACTGGAATACCCGAAATCGTAACAATTATTGTTACATTATTATAATGAACTTCGTCAAGTAATTTATAAAAGTTTTTTCTCGCCGTACTTGAATTTACTGTTATTGTATTATCCATAATTATATTGTACAACCTTGTACAACTATGTCAATAATTAATTTAGTTTATAATCAATCATCTTATTTATCTATTTTCTGTAATCATTACGGGTTGTCGTGTTCTTGGTTCAAAAACGTCACCATCTTCTATTCTTGTGGGTTTTTCATCAGGCCAACTTTTACATTCTGGACACACATCCCGCGGTGGGAATAATTTTGCCCCACAATCAGGACACACTTTACCCACCAGCCTATATCTTTGTTGTTTTAATCGCCAATGGCGGGAGATTTCATGTCCACTCATATTATTTCCTCAA
>MNZO01000042.1 GCA_001873665.1 Candidatus Shapirobacteria bacterium CG2_30_35_20
TACCGACAAAAACTACAAGCAACTTTCGATTCGACTTTTGTTGAAAACCTCAATCTATCCAGTTATTTTAATAGTGCGTAACTCCTGTTATAGCTAATGTTTGATCATCTTCAATGACGAGTAATTTCATGGTTTATATTTTGCTAAATAACCAATAAGAGACTTTTCTTTAGGATTAAGCTCATATGCTCGTCGTTTCCCAACTTGTTTTGAAAACACGTCAAGAATCTTCAATCTTATCGGATGAGATAAGGCCTTGTAAAATTCTACAAATTGATATGACAATGATCCAGACATATTCGGTTTTTAGAATAGGTTCTGAATATATTCTATATCAATGGAGGAAATAAGACGAGGGAAACTCAGAATGTTTAGTTTTTTGTAACTCACTTTTGGGATTTGAGATATTCTTTTAACAGAGTTAAATCTTGCTTGTTGGTTTTGATAACGTCAACAAAATTGGCAATAGCCAGAGAACCATAGGAATCGACGAGTCTGCTAATAATTCCTGATAAATTTTTATTAACGAATTTGTCTTTGCATGAGCAGGGTTGATATAAATAAACTTTGCCCGACATATTACGAGAGACAATTTTTTTATCTGACAATCTCTTTAAAATAGTCATAATAGTAGTGTAGGCATAATCCCCTTTCATTTGAGACAATACTTCTTGAGGTTTGAGGGGTTTTGGGGCTTGCCACAAAACCTCCATAACCTGTTGCTCAAGTGACCCCAGCATATCGGTTTTCATACTACTGAGTGTAGTAGAGGTCAGGGAAAAAGTCAAGGTTCGAGGCGGGTGAGAAATTTTAATTTATTGAAATGCTTGTCATAAGAATATATTTTGCCGATTGATTCTTTTTGACAATAGCTGGCATTTAAACAATCAGTCCAATCTATGGCTTTTGTTTTGAAAATATCAAAAGCAGATTCGACAATGTCTCGATCAATTATTGTAAGATTGGGCAGATCAATGATTCCCTCTAAATATTTGATTATATTTTCTTTTGATATTTCGTAATGTGACCGCAACACCCATTCAATTTCACTAATAATAACTGCTGTAGTTATGAGTGAGACATTATTTTTTTTAAAAAGTTTTTTACAATTTTCAGTTTTTTGTCCTGTTCGAACAATAATTTCGATAAAGATATTTGAATCAACAAAAATATCAGCAGGCATTGGCAATTCTATTGGCCTCCTTAGCTTGTGCCATTTTTATAATTTTTACAATTGGAATGTGGGCGGTTTTTTTAGCGATTGGAGTATTGGCAAACTTTCCAACAAAATCATCGAGTCCTCTATTTGTAGGAATTATTTCAATTCTGTCATCATAAGCATTGATTTTTAAACGAGTACCTTGAGAGATGTTAAAAAAACGTGCTATATCAATGGGGATGGTAAATTGATTTTTGGAGCTGACAGTAGCTATTGCAGAATAAGTCATACCTTACTTTATATCATTTGCCTTACTTTTGTCAAGTACCCTACTTTCGCTTATTCCTAATGATTTGGCAGCATCAACACAACTTTGATTGTCATCGGCATAAAATAATTCGGAAGGAAGTACCCCAGACCTGTCAATTAGCGCTTGAAATATTTTTGGATCGGGTTTGTTGATACCAACTTCATAGGAAAAAACTTGGACATCAAAATCGGAGAGAAAATTAAAGTGTTGTTCATAATATGATGAATTATACACCCGACTCGTCCTTGACAAAGATATTGAATGTATTGTATCATCATGTACAGTGACAAAAAAGAATCTACCAGCAATGCCGATTTTGTTTGATTGGGATAGTGGCAATCAATTTAAAAATTGGCAAAAACACAATGTTGATTCTACTGAATGTGAACAAATATTTTTGATAAATAAAGCTAATTTAAAAACTTATTTTGACGAAAAACATTCGAGTGTAGAACAAAGATGGTTAGCATTAGGAGTTACTGAAAATAACAGAAAACTATCTGTTTTTTTTACAATTAGAGACAAACAAATTAGAGTTATTTCTGCTCGAGATATGAGCAAAAAGGAGAAAAAATTATATGAAGAATAAAATAAAAAAAGTACCAGTATTTAAGAATGAAGATGCCGAAAGAGATTTTTGGGCGACACATGATGCCACCGATTATTTTGATGAGTCAATGCGAGTTGAATTGGATTTATCTCAATTAAAACCAACTGCAAAGCCAATCACAATTAGATTGCCAAATACATTAATGTACGATTTAAAGATGATTGCCAATAAAAAGGATGTGCCATATCAATCATTGATGAAAATTATGTTGAGTGAGGCGGTGAAGAGAGAATACGCACCTATTTCACCACTTCGATAGTACTGGAGATCATGCCCATCCAACAGGAAAAACGGTAGGTGGTGGGGGCGGTAAATTCGCGGACGGAGGTGGTACCAGGGACGAGATTGATTTGACCTTGAAAGAGACTACGAGAGATGACAGCGTTGGTACAGCCGGCAGTGCCACGATCTGTTATTTCCCAACGGACCGGAAGACCGGCTTTGATGGTAAAAGTTGATGAAGTATAACCCCGAAGCTGAAGCATCCATTTTGATGATTTGGACACCGTTGACAACCTGAACGGTGGGACTAGAGCTAGTTGACTGGGAACTTGAAAAATAAAAATAAGCAAGAACTAAAGATAAAATCAAAAATAAACCGAGATAAAATTGTGTTTGTTTTTGCATACTATAGAGTGTAGTAGATTGGTCATTGAAAGGCAACTGTTAGTTTACTGTTGGTGGCTAAAGCAAGCTTTTTTAGAAAAGAAATTGACGGAATTGTTTTAACATTTTCGAGTCGAGAGATTACAGATTGTTTGGTTTTCATTTTTTTGGCAAGTTGGCTTTGGGTCAATCCACTTTTTAGTCTGGCTTCGATAGCGGATTTAACTATCTGAAATTCAATGCTGGACTCGGTGAGTGCTTTTTTGAATTTAGGATTATTTAATAATTGTTTTTTATGTGTTTGCCAATCCATGTTTATATTATATCACAATTTTGTGATATTGTGTTGATTAAAATCTTTAAGTCGAGAAACTGCTATTTTTAATTCTTTTTTGTCTGTCTTTTTAGTTTTTTTAATAAATCCATGGAGTAATAAAAACTTTTTTCCTGATGATGCGACATAAAAAATTCGAATATTGTCGCCACCTAAAACTCTCAGCTCCCAAAGATCAGTGTTAGTTACTTTTTTGACATGAGGCAGTCCAAGTCTGATTCCAAATTAAAGCAATAAATCAAAAGTATTGGAGACTTTGGCCTGAGCGTTTGGATTTAGTGATTCGATAAAATCATAAATTGGTTCCCGCCCGTTTGAACCATGATAATAAATTATTTTCCAATCTGTTTTCGTGATTATAATTAATAATATTACAAATTTTGTCAAAAGTTTTTATTTAGTTTGGGATGATAAAATTGGATATGGAAAAACCAAATATAGCAGTTGTGTTTTGGTTTTACAAAGAGCCAGAAATTTGTATTAATAGACTGAAATTGATTAAAAAATATAACCCTAAGATAAAAATTTTTGGACTGTTTGGGGGAAATCAAAATGAAGAAAGTTTGTATAATGAAAAATTGGGTGGATATTTGGATGATTTTTATACGCATCCGTCAGCCAATAGTGATTGGAAATGGATACATGGTGATTTGATGTTGTTAGATTGGTATAAAGACCGAGGGCAAAAATTAAAATGGGATAGCGTAGTAATTGTCCAGTGGGATATGCTAGTTTTTGATAGTTTTGATCATCAGTTTCCAAATATAAAAAGAGGTGAAATGTTTATGTCAGGTTTGCAAACACTAGACAAATACACGGAGGAAAATTGGGAATGGACAAGTCCGAACGGAGAATTTCGTGCTGATTTTGAAAATTTTTTGAATTATGTGGATAAAAAATACAACTATCACAACAAATTATTACCTTGTTGTTTGTTTGTATTGGAAATAATTCCAAGAATGTTTTTTGAAAAATATTTGACAGTCGAGAATAAAGGAATAGGGATGTTGGAATATAAAATACCTATTTATGCAGAAATATTTAATATAAAAAAATATCTAAAAGATATGGGGGCGCATTGGTGGGGAAATGTTGAAGAATACCCGCTAAACGCGGAGCCAACAGAAATAAAAACAGAATATATTGAAAAAGAGTTAATAAAAAAGAATGGATGGAGAATTTTTCATCCATATTTTAAAATTTGGGAAGAAAATGAAAAATAATTTAATTAATAAATTAGAGGAGAAAAAAGACTTAATACAAGAAAAATTGATTAAAAGACGGGAGGATATGGTAAATCAGGATAGCTCGAATGAGTCAAGATATATTACGGCAACACGATGGGCAGTGGAACAGGAAATCGAAAAATTTGATAAAGATCTGATTAGAATTACGAAAGGAATTAACGAAATTAAAAAAATTGTTGATAATCCAAAAAGATGGAGTGAAAAATATTTTGTGAGTGATAATTATGAGTGTATAGAACTCGGAATAATTTCTAAAAACACAAAGGTCGGACAAGAAATCTTGGAGAAAAATGGATTTATAATTTAAGTTTTTTCTTGATTCTTTCAAAGGAGACGATAGCGTGGGAACCGTAGTCGTTTAAAACATTTTCGAAAAGGTGGTCTAGACAAGTGCAGGCGTAGGTTTTTTGTCAGTAAGAGGAGCGTAGACAAAAACATTGCTAATTTTTTTGCGACTTAATAATTTTTTGTCGGCCATTCTTTTTAGTACAGTCATGATAGTAGTATAGGCGGAGTCCCCTGCTATTTTTGCCTTAACGTCGGCAGGCTTTAAAGGAACAGATGACAACCAGAGAACATCCATAATTTTTTGCTCGAGGCCACCTAGGAGACCACATTTGGAATTACAATTACAGTTGCAAGACATATCGAATTATACTACAAGCACAAAAGGATAAAATATAATATAATAGACACATGGAGATTCGTTGTCATTTTGGTTCAAATGATTACTTCAGCCCAATAGTAATTGATGCTAATTTAGAAAGTATAGATTTACCAGATAATGGAATCACTCCAATTAAAAAATTTGTTCGTTGTCCTGGTTACATCTTTGCAAAAGGTGCGGAAGAGGAAAAATTTGTCCAAATAATAACAAGAAGGGGTACTCCTGCTTCAATATTTGGTTGTGACATCGAACAAACACAAGCTAAGTAATCATATTTTGGATTATTAACGGGAAATAATATAGACTAAGGACATGAATCAAACACAACAAAATTTACTAAAGGCGTTTGCGGGGGAATCACAGGCACGAAATAAATATACAACTTTTGCCAAGATGGCGAGAAAAGAAAATTTGGAATGGATTGCCCGGGTGTTTGAAGAGACTGCGGAAAACGAGCGAATACATGCCGAGGAGTTGTTTGAATTGATTACTGAAAAAGTTGAATTGATTGGTAGTTTGAGAATAGAACCTTTTGCCAAAACATCAGATAATTTGAAGATGGCGGCTGAAGGGGAAAAATATGAAGCACTGACAATGTATCCGAATTTTGAAGAGCAGGCTAAGGTAGATGGCGATGTCGAGGCAATAAGATTGTTTGGAAATTTGAAAAATGTGGAGGCACAACACGAGGAAAGATATATCATAATTTCGGGAAAATTGGACAATAAAAGCTTATATGACAGCGAAACCGAATTAACTTGGAAATGCGTAAATTGTGGCAATATTTATGTGGGAACAAAACCGCCAGCAACTTGCCCTGTGTGTAAAAAGCCATTTACATGGTATATGCCGTTAAACCTAGTAAAATAATTTCCAATTTCCAAATTGACAATTTCCAAACAAATTCCAAATAACAAATTACAAAATACTATTTCTGACGAGGAAATTATAAAAATGGTGGTAGCGGGTGATGAGGAAAAGTATGGGAAAATTATTTCACGATACGAAAAGAGATTAAAGGGTTTTATTAAAAAATTGATTGGTAATAATTTAGAAGTTGATGATATTGTGGAAGATAGCTTGATTCTTGCATATCAGAACCTGAGGGGGTTTGATGCCAAGCAGCAATTTAGTAGCTGGATACTGCGCATTGCCCATAATAAAACAGTTGATTATATAAAAAAGAAAAAACCAAAGCTCGTCGGGGACGACGAAATTACGAATTACGAATTACGAATGAAAACAAAAGTATAATTGAAGAATTAGAAATTAAAGATGAAGACAAAAAAGAAATACATAATGCTATAAATAAATTAGAGTTAAAATATAAAGAGGTAATTATTCTTTATTTTTTTGAAGAGAAGAGTTATGAGGAAATTTCGGATATATTACACACAACGGTTAGTAATGTGGGGGTAATGTTAAATAGGGCAAAAACAAAACTAAAACAATTTTTAATTTAAAATTTTTAATTTTTAATCAATTTTTAATGTCAAATAACAAATTAATCAATAAAATAAAGTCCGGGGAAGTGAAAATGAGACCGAGGTGGGAATTTACTTTGAAAAAGTGGAGTAAAATTGGAGCTTGGTTGGGAATGGTGGGACTGGTGGTGGTGGGGATAACGGGAATTACTTATTTCTTGGAAATATATAGATTTGAGGAATTAAATGAATTTGGTGATTTGGGCTGGCAAATATTTTATGAGGATTTTCCTTATCTGTGGGGAGTTACAGCCATTGTTTGTTTAATTTTAGGGTGTTTGGTACTGATTAATATTGGACAAAACTACAAAAAATCATGGCAAAAAAATTTGGTGTCGATGCTGGGGATAATAATAATTTTGACTATTGCAGCTCTGTTTCTAACTCACTAAAGTCGTTGTCAACAAAAGAATCATCTGAACCTAATTCTTTTAACATTTCTTCATCTGTTTGATCTGATTTTTCTTCGGTGATTTTTTGATCGATTTTGTCATCAACTTTGTTTTGAATTTCGACAGCTTTGTCAAGAATTTTGGTTTTTAGTTCGTCTTTGATACCGCAAGCGGAAAGAGTAAATATCGATAACAGGAAAACGACAACCGATAACCGAGAAATTGAGGATGATTTGTTCATGCTTAAAATATACACCCCCCAATGGGGGATGTCTAGAGATTTTTTAACGAGCCTTGATGATTAATCGAAGAGTGTCGGCCAACACTTGTCTCATAGTTTTAATATCTGACTGCAACGACTTGGCTAAAACTTTTAACTCAGGAGTGAGTTTTAAGGGGGTGTCAGAGGTGAGAATAAGTGATGTTTTGGCATCAAAGGCGGCTAGATCAGTTTTGTATTTGACATCACTAAAAGTAGCAAATTTCGCCTTGGCTTGGGTGTTGTTTCCTTTGGCTAGCCTGGCTTCAATTTTAGCCTTAAGTTTGAGGGTATTTTTGTACCGACTGATTATTCCCTACCGTAAACGCTTGAGTATGGCTTGGGCTCTGGTTCTTTTGGTCTCAAGTTTTTGGTTTCGACGTTCAAGCTTGACTTCACTTTTGGTTTCGATTTTGGTGTTGATTTTCTCATTTTTTAATTCGGATCGAAAATTAAGAAAATTGCCCAAAATAGCCTGAGAAGGGATTGGAGAAAATAAGGTAACTAGCAAAAAGAGACTGAAAACGAATATGTTTGATTTTTTCATAAAAAATAAATTAATAATGAGTTAATAGGGATACGAGTGAAAAAATTATTTATTACAGGCAAGTTGACATTTGGGGCAAAAGAAAGTGCCACGACCAGCGATGACAGTGCGTAAAATTTTTGTTTTACAGATAAGACAGGGTTCCCCTGCCCGTTGGTAAACACGAAAGAAAAATTGATTGTTGCCAGAACTGCCGTCGGGGCGGATGTATTTGTTGTCTTTCATGGTTGAGCCACCAGCTAATATTGATTGTTTCATGATGGATAATAAAGCGCGGTGGAGCTTTAGCGCGGTAGTGCGATTGATTTTGTTTGATGGAGTGGTGGGGTGGATTTTGGATAGAAATAGAGCATCGTTGGCATAAATATTGCCAATGCCAGCGAAAAAATGTTGATCGAGTAAAACTGATTTGACTGGTCGACTAGATCGCTGGAGTTGATTATATAAATAGTCAGGGGTAAATTTTGGATCTAAAATGTCGAGGCCTAAATTAGACTGGAAGCGCGATAGCGCGTTAGCGCTGAAGACTTGTACCCAGCCAAATTTGCGTTGGTCGTTGAAATAAATCTCCCCCTGACCCCCTCTTTGACAAGAGGGGGAAAACTTTATTATTAACCTTGTAGATTTATTTGGATATTTATCAAATTTAGTGGGATGCCCCAACATGGTGTTGCCAAGAATTAATTGGCCGGTCATTTTGAGATGGATGAGTAATATTTTGCCGTTACTGAGGTAAATTGAGAGTTGTTTGCCGATGCGAGAAAATTTTATTATTTTTTGATTTATTACATCTTTGGTGTCACCAATAAATGATTTTTTGTTAAGAATTTCTAAATTAGTAATCGTTTGATTTAATAATTTATCTTCTAGAAAAATTTTCACTACTTCAACTTCGGGGAGTTCGGGCATATAAAAACAAATTTACAATTTTTAATTCTTAATTTTTAATCAATTTTAAATGTCTAATATCTTAATTTTTAAACATTAGATATTTTTAAATTAGAAATTGATTATAAATTATAAATTTTAAATTAAAAATTATATTTTAAATGAGATCATCGAGATCAACAGTGGAGACGGTTTGGTTTTTGGCGAGGCGTTGCAGGCCAACGAGCATATCGGTCAACGAATCTTTGATACTGGAAAGAGAATTTAAAAGAACTTGAGTTTGGGTGACATATCCAACAATAAGTACTACGTCAGAAACTTGCTTATCACCTATGGTTACAAGATATATTAAATAAAGCAAGATGGTTGAATAAAAAATTACGGCGGTATTTTGGAGTAGAGACCATTCGACATGACCCCAATTGGCGACTCGGCGAAAATGGCGAGACCATGACTTTTGCTCCAAATCAAAATCGTTACTGTCTTGAAGTTTGGCATAATAAGTTTCGGTATGAGTATTTAAAATATTCTTAAGATGGGCATAATGTTGGGTGGTATATGTATCAATGGCAATATAGATAAAAACATAGGCAAAGTTGAGGATAAATACCCGAAAATCGAGAAAAAATAAAATAGGAGGGATAAGGGTGAGAGAAACAATGGAATCAATACCTGGTTGTTTGATTAAATTTAAGGTGACCGATGAGGCGTCGGCAAAATTACGAATTGATTGGACGATTTCATGACGCTCAAGCTTGGTATTGGTTTTTAAATCGGAGAGGAAAAAGTTATGGATATCAAAAGAAATGGAGGCAATTTCGTATTCAAGTTTAGTGATAGAACGAAGGCGGAGAAAATTGTCGACAATACGGACAACAAATATCCAAATTAGTGCCCAAAAGATATTAATAAAGGGTGATTTGGCCTCGAGAAGGCCAACAACA
>MNZO01000051.1:0-97 GCA_001873665.1 Candidatus Shapirobacteria bacterium CG2_30_35_20
CTTTGAAATATAGTTCGAATTTTTTCGTAAAGAGACCGCCAAAGGGTCAAAGTTCTATGCGACCCACTTGGTAGTCAAGTATTGTCCTAACCTGTTG
>MNZO01000051.1:107-8871 GCA_001873665.1 Candidatus Shapirobacteria bacterium CG2_30_35_20
TCCAAATTCAACATTTTTCGGTAATATAGCCTGTAACACGCTATATTTGTACTGATACAGATAAAACGTGTTTTAATAGTGTTATGAATAACACTTGTGTTTGTTGTGGTAAAGACGTCGGGAAAGAAATAAAAAGAAAAATGGACTGTCCATTTTGCAAAAAGACACTGTATATCCGTCATGGAAAAGTAGTTAATGAAAGAGAAAAGGAGGTTTTTGACTGGCAAAAATATATGGACTTTTTGGTGCCAGATATCGAGAGTGTCAGATTGGCCGTAGAAAAAGAACTGGCACAACGATTTAAACAACAGCCATCCGCACATGATTTGATTTGGGGAATGTTTAATTACGTCGTAGTTCACCTACGAAAACCGAGTGATCTAGAGATTCTTTATACAAACATGGCTCAATTCTTAGAAAGTGAAGGGAAAGTTAAACAGGCAGTTGAAATAAGAAGGACAGCAAACAAGATGCAAATAGCCAGTTATATTGAGAGTGATATTTATGAGTATGTCAAAATTAAAAATTATGAGGATGGTTTTGTTTGTTCTGAATGCAAACAAGAAAATAACAAAATAGTTCCAATCAAAGAAGCCCTTAAGAATCCCGAATTACCGATTCATAATTGTTCTAATAAGAAATGCCGGTGTAGATTTGATTTTATAAGTAAATACGATGATGAATACAAAAAATTAAATCTAAATAGTGACAAAGAAATAACAAACGAAATAGTTATACCGATAAAATTAAAAATGGAACCACAAAAGTTTTCGTGGAGGAATATCTTGATTGTGTCTTTGTTTTTTATTGGGTTGTTATCATTACCTGGTGGTCTTATATTTTGGATAATTGCCCTAACTCTTTACTTAAGATCTAAGAAAAATAATATCAATTAATTGTCAGTTGTTTATTGTGAAGTGTAAATTTAGTTTTTATCGCCGACATTATTTGTATCCTGTCCTCAGCTGACCCAGCCTTTAGAACATGGAGTAAGTACTCTTTGGCGGTATCCCGATCGAGCGGTATTTTTTGAGGATAATCAAATTGGTGACCCGTCCTGGATAAACTGAACCACTGACTTAAGAACAGGTAAGGTAAAATAAGTCACGTTTTAATTATTCAGTTTTAAAAAATATGGATACAATATCCAAAAAAGGTCGCTTAAAATATTCTGCTAAATTTAAGTTCGAAAGAGCCATTGAAGCAGTTAAAAAAGGTGATAATTTTGTGGTTGTTCGGGAATATCACATTACTTCAGGAATGATATCCAAATGGAAAAATCAGTTGTTTGAAAATGGTTTTAAATTGTACGAAACAACTCCTGGAAAAGAGATGTCAAATTTACAAGATAAAATTAAAAATATGGAAAATTTATTAGGTAAAAAAGAGGTCGAGCTTAATCTCATAAAAAATTTTACCGAGTTCTATCAATCCCAAAATACCTAATTGTAAAGTATGCCCGAGAACAAGTATTGAATAAAAGTTTTAGTATTAATCGTATTTGTAAACTCTTGGGAATTTCCAAAAATAGCTATTATCACACCACTGATTCCAATTCTAGATTACTAGCCAAATACGATAAATTAAAAGATTTGTTAATAATAGTTTTAAAATGTGCATGGATATAGTTTAAGATTGTGCAAAATTTGGGTCACAATTAATGGTTATTAAAACCATTAAAAGAAAACCCAACTATGCTAACCATGTACCAACAAATTACAATTAAAACATTAGCTTTACAGCACAAAAAACAAACAGAAATTGCTACTGAATTGGGTTGCCATCGTAATACTGTTCGTAATATTATCAATCGCCCCGTAGTTGAGAAACCTACCAGAAACAGGCCATCCTACTTTAATCAGTATCGTGATCAGATCAAAGAATGGTTGACGAAAAAAGTTTCCCAATTACGCATTCATGAAATCCTAGTAGAAACATATCAAGTAAAACAGACATATGACAGTTTGAGTAAATACATTCGAAAAGATTTCCCCAAAACACCAGAGGCTTTTGGAGTTCAGGTTACTCCTCCAGGAGAAATGGCCGAAGTGGATTTTGGTTATGCTGGTTTATTACCAATTAATACTCCTGGAGAACCAATCAGGTTGGCTAAAACCTGGTTTCTCTCAGTCAGGCTAAATTATTCTCGCATGGCTTATCGAGTCATGGTTCATGATCAAAAGGTGACCACATTTATTAAAGGCATTACTAATGCTTTTACATTTTTTGGTGGAGTCCCCAAGCGTTTAAAAATTGATAATTTACGAGCGGCGGTTACCAAAAATCAACATTATGATCTCCAATTTAATTCTGATTTTCTAGATTGGGCTTCTCATGAAAATGTGGTTATTAATCCTTGTGTCCCTTATCATCCAGAACAAAAAGGTGGAGTTGAATCAGACATGAAATACATCGAGAATAATTTCCTCGTCGAGCGTCATTTTGATGATTGGGTCGACCTCCAACAACAGTTTGACCAATGGTCAGTTAGTTATGCCAATTCCCGTATTCATGGAGTAACCAAGAAAATTCCCAACGAGATATTTATTAACGAGGAAAAATCAACATTACAACCTTTACCCGTCAATGATTTTTCTTTGTTTGAAAGATGTGAGCGAAAGGTTCAAAGTAATTGTCACATCTTTTTTCAAAACCATTATTATTCAGTCCCATCTAGATTGGTTTCAAAAATAGTCACCCTTCGTTTTAATGGTTCACTGCTAAAAGTAGTTCACCAAGGTGAAGAGGTGGCCTGTCATTTAATCAGTAATGAGGTTGGTGCCTTTACCACCTGTCGATCCCATTTGCCTGAATTTAAATGTTATGGTGCAACTGAATATCAACAAAAGTATGAAGCCAAAATGGCTGATCTGGGAGAATTTGCTCAAACATACTTTAAGGAAGTTTTAATTAAACATGACAGCTACTGGTTTAGGAGTGTTCGAAGTATTTTAGGTTTAGCCCGTGAATATGGTAATGAGGCTGTAAATTTAAGTTTAGCCAGAGCTTTACAATTTCATGTTACCGACACCAACATCATTAAACGGATTGTTACCCAACAGCTTTATCTTCTCGATATTCCACCTCGATTGTTGGAAACCAATCAAACTGCCCCCTCACTAAAATCCCAGGATAGAGACTTAGAGTATTATCAAAAACTAATAACTTAAATTTTATTTATTTATTTAAAACATTATGTCAGATATCACCAATCCTATTTCTCAGGCCAGTTTAAAAAAGTTAAGAGAATTTAAGCTATCAGGAATTATTCGAACTTTAGATATTAGGTTAACTGAGGCTAACAATCAAAATCTAAGTCATCGAGAGTTTTTAGAATTACTGTTGGAAGATGAAGTCAATCAAAGATTGGATAACAAACATAAACGTTTGTATGGGGGAGCTCACCTACCTTTTGAAAAAGGATTAGAGGACTTTGATTTTACTTTCCAGCCATCAGTTAAAAAAACAGAAATGATGGAGTTGGCCACCGGTAACTTTATTGTCAAACATGAAAACATTATTTTTATTGGTCAACCAGGAACGGGCAAAACACACCTATCAATCGCTTTAGGTCTAAAAGCTTTGGGTTATGGCTATACCGTTTTATTCACTTCGGTGGCGGATATGATTACCACTCTAGAACAGAGTCGAGCTGATTTAAGTTATCAAAAAAAGATTCAACAATATGTTAAACCAGATTTATTAATCCTTGATGAATTGGGGTACAAAAGTATGGCTGAAAGTACGGTAGAAGATTTTTTTGAGATTGTCTCTCGCCGTTACGAGAAAGGTTCCATTATTATCACCAGTAACCGTGACTTCCAAGAATGGGGAAAAATCTTTATTGATAAAACCTTAACGGGGGCTATCCTTGACAGATTAGTTCACCATTGTCATATCGTTACCATAAAAGGAGAAAGTTATAGAGTCTCGCATCGGAACCAAAAGGCTTAATTTATTTATTTTTTTATTTATTATTTTTTTAAAAAAAGTGCACAATTTTAAACTATATTCGAGCCGATTAAATGCACAATCTTATTCTATTATTGACACGAATGCACAAATTGAGAGATTTGAAAGGCCAAGACATAAAGATGGTCATAATTTTCCCTTTGCAGGACTCATGAAGTGTTTGGAATGTGGAGCTTCAGTTACAGGAGAAGAACACATTAGAAATTACAAAAGAGGTGATTCTCAAACCTTTACATACTATAGATGTACTAAAAAGCTTGGCCCTTGCTCTCAAAAATATGTTAGGCAGGAAGAAGTTGAGCATCAATTAAGGAGTGAGCTACTTGATGTTGCAATTCCCCAGGGCTGGTGGAGTGATTGGCTGAAATGGTTAGAACAGGACAAACTTAATGAGACAAAACTTGCTTCCAAAAATGTCGTAGCTGTTGGTGAGGAAATGCAGGAAGTGGATAGAAAATTAAATAAACTTTTGGACAGTTACTTGGATTCTGTCATAAACGAAGAACAATACAAGGCAAAGAAAAATGAATTATTTGAACAAAAACTAAAACTTCAGGAGAGAATTGGAAAAATTCAGAGCGGGGGTTCGGCTTGGCTCGAACCTTTCGAAAACTTCGTAAAAAGCTCAATAAATTGCGGAAAAATCGTTCTTGGAAAAAATAATTGCACTGATTTAGCAATAAGTGCAAAAAATGCCGGCTCGAACTTCAATCTTTCAGAAAAGCGCCTTTCTTTCACACCCAATTTGGGCTTTGATTCGGTCAAAATGATTCGTGCCAGTTTTCGGGCTGGCACGCTCGCCCTCGCGAAATCCGAAAGTGTTACCCCGCAAGGACTCGAACCTCAATTCCTACGTTCAGAGCGTAGTGGACTACCATTATCCGACGGGGTAGAGTGGTCTCGTGTTATATTATACTATGCAAACACTAGACCAACTAATTGCCAATCTTAAACTAAAACCAGAGCAATCTGAAGTTATCAAAAAATATTTTGAAGAATTGACCGTCGAGCTCCTCGAAAGTCTCAAGCAAGATAACTTACAAAATTTTGAAGAAACAATTTCTTCAATAAAATTAAACTAATTTCTTCCCCATGTCCCGGCAAAACAGTTATACTATCAGGTAATCTAAGCAACTTGCTTATACTTTTATTTAAATCCAGTTTTGAAGAATATTGGTGACTTGTATCACCCACCCCATTTGCAAAAATAGTATCTCCACTAAACAAAAATCCCGACTTTGGGGCATAAAAACACACCCCACCTGGTGTATGACCTGGAGTTTTAATGACTTTTATTATCTCTGTTGCTAATTTAATATTTTTTATATTTCTAAATCCAGTGTTTAAAGATTTTATTTTTGGTGCTTTAATTTTTCTTTTCAAATAGTACTCTGCCGTTTCTCGAGCCCTATCAACCAAAAAGGCATCTTTTTTGCCCATCGCCACTGGAATTTTAAAAATTAACTGCAAGTCAGTTACCCCCATTATATGGTCAAAATGACCATGGGTTAACATGATTGCCGTTGGTTCCAGTTGCATTTCGTCAATAATTTGGGCAATCTCCACTCCTTCATCACCTGGGTCAATAACTATGGCGGTTTTATCTTCTGCCCAGACTAAATAACAATTTGTGCCCATTTCACCCACAATTAACCTCCGATAATTTAACATAAGATATTCTATAATACTCTTATGTCAAAAGAACCAAACAAACGCCTTTTTGTTGGCGCCCTACCATTTAAATATACCGAAGGTGAAATGCTGTCATTATTCGCTCCATTTGGTCGAATTATTGCCCTACGGATTATCCACAATCAATGGGGTAAAAGTCGTGGCTTGGGTTATGTCGAATATGACGAACTTCAGTCGGCCGTCAATGCCAAGCATGAACTACATAATTATGCCGTAGAACCCGAGAGAACTATTATAGTAGATTTTGCCCAGCCTGATCCATATTTAACTCCCGAGGGTGCTGCTCGTCACATCGAAGCGTTATCACGCAAAAAGAAAAAACGCCCCAGCACAGAATTTATCCCCCCCAAACCCATTTCAGTTGATGGTAACGAAAAACCTGTATTTAGGCCAAAATCTTTTTATGAACATCAGCGCCCCACTCTTTTTAAATCTCGCAACTTTCACGCCAAAGTCGGCGCCAAATTCTCCTCCCGTACCAAAAGTAAGTCTTCACGTTAATTTTTTAGAAATTAGAAATTGGAAATTAGAAATTACACTATTGGTTTATCACCCATGGATGGCATCACCGATGCTGCTTTTAGGCTAACCCAAGTCGAAATTGCTAAACCAGATTTAATGTTTACTGAGTTTGTCAGTGCTGAGGGGATTGCTCACAATGCCATTCGTCTTTTTGATCAATTATTGTATTCACCTAAAGAACGCCCAATTATAGGGCAATTATTTGGCAAAGACCCCGATTCTTTTTATATTGCCACCATAGTTTTATGCCACCTCGGCTTTGACGGTATTGATATTAACATGGGTTGTCCCGCCAAAAAAGTCACCCAACACGGTTCTGGTATCGCCTTAATTGAAAATCCAGAATTAGCCGGCAAAATAATTTTAGCCACAAAAAAGGGGATTGCTGACTATCAAAATAATCCAAAAGTATTTAATAAATTAAAACTAAAGCAAAAAGTTATCTCCCTCTTGTCAAAGAGGGGGCAGGGGGAGATTGAAAACAAAAAGATAGGTTTTTCAATTAAAACAAGAACAGGAATAAATAACAGTGTTGTCTCCACTTGGATTCCATTTTTATGTTCTTTTAAACCAGATTCCATCACATTACATGGTCGCACTTTAAAACAAGGTTATTCAGGATTAGCAAATTGGGATGAAATTGCCAAGGCTGCCATCATATGTCACGATTCGAATATTAAAATTTTTGGCAACGGTGACCTTCAATCTCGCCAGATGGCCAATGAGTATTGTCAAAAATATGGTACCGACGGAGCCCTAATTGGTCGCGCTACCATGGGTAATCCCTGGGTTTTTGACAATAAAAATGTCAGTTTTAAGGAAAAATATCAGGCCATGTTAATCCACGCCAGACACTTTACCAAAATATTTCCCCATCGTTGCTTCGACCCGCTTCGTCATCATTTTCTTTTATATGTCTCTGGCCACCCCAATGCCTCGGCTCTACGCCAGCAGATTGTCAAGTTGACCTCGATTGACCAGCTTTGTGCTCTTGAACAGTCCATAGTTGGCTGATACATTTAACTCATGTCAAATTCATCCGACCTCTCAACCCTTACCAGCATTGAAAATTTAATTCATAGTCATAATACTCGCTTGGAAAATCTTCAAAAAGAATTAAAAACTCATAAAATGATGCTCGAGGCTTTACTTGAAAACGACAAAGAATATCAGGAGGCGGCAGCGGCCGCCACCTCGGCCACCAAATTAAAAACCCAAGCTAAAGCCAAAGTTTTATCTGTTACCGATGCCAAAAATCAAGTTGAAAAAATTAAAGAACAACAAATGGAGGCCAAAGAATTAAAAATCGCCCTATCAGATTATCTCTCTCAATATGTAGTTTTGTCCGGCAGCAACCAAATCGAATCGCCCGATGGCCAAGTTTTTGACATTGTTAGTAGTGCTCATCTAAGCAAAAAAAATAAAAACTAATATGACAATAATTTCCAACATGGGTACAGTTCTGGTGGACTTTTAGGCTAATTAGTGTAGGCCCTGTGTTATGCTCTCGCCAATATTAGATGAAATAATTGTTGAAAACAAAAACATTAATTTAATTAAAATTGATGTCGAAGTCGAGCCAAAACTAGCCGAAAAATATAATGTCACTTCACTGCCAACTGTCATCATCTTTAAAGACGGTAAAATAATTGCCAATTTAAGTGGCTCAAAACCAAAGTCAGAATACCTCAAAGTATTAAACTAACAGTACCTCATAATATTGACTTATACACAACTATGGTGTATAAACACCTATAATTATATTTTAAATAAATATGTCACATTTTGGAGATAGGAAAGAAAACGGATCAACGATGAATATGGAAACTAGGTTAGCTATACATCGATGGCAAAATGATATGGTAAAAAATGATTTAGCAAAATTGGGGGTGGCTGCTGGAGTGGTAGCTACTGGAATAATCGTGAGTGAATCAATTGCTCCACATACAGTTCATGCCCTAGGACAAAAATTACAAGGTATAGTTGTTCAAGAACCAAGTGTTGAGGAACGATTGACAGGTGTTGTAGATTTTGTAGACAAAAATGTATTATGGCTAATTCCCACTCTCACAGCTGTCGATGCCACAATTGATACAGCTATGTCCCCCAGGGAGGATGAAGACGCACCAACATTTACACAAGAATTTGGAGCGAGAGCAATGGAAGAATCAGCCCCGATGGTTATGGCATGGTTAGGTCTTCATGGGATGAGAGACTTAGCTCACAATGCGGCTGACGCAATTAATATAGCAAAATTTTATGTTGCAACACCATTTTATGCACTATTTACAAGTTATGCCCTATTTCCTGATACAATAGCAAAACCCGCAATAAGTTGGCTATTTAAAACTTCAGTACAATTAACCACTAAGGCAGTTAATTTTACAATTAACTTACTCGCCCACGCAAATAGTCGCTATTCGCGTGGCTAACCAACCATATTGGTGTAAATTATATATACTTACTTTGTGGATATAGATAATGTCAAACAGTACCTAAAATCTCTTAATTTACCAGATTTTCGAGCAAAACAGATTATAAAGAATTATTTTTCCGGGAGATACTCATCTTTTTCTCA
>MNZO01000001.1 GCA_001873665.1 Candidatus Shapirobacteria bacterium CG2_30_35_20
AAACAGTTGCAAAATCCAGCACATACTGATAAATCTCTGCCATTTCGCCGTCAAGAAATTCTAAACATAATTTCCGATCATCCAAATTGTTCCTTTGATTTTTTACAACGCCGTTTTGCCAACATCAACTCCAAAACCCTCCACTACGATATCAAAAAATTAATTGACCTAACCCTAATCACCAAAATCGGCGTCACTCGTGGCGCGTTGTATCGTCTCACTACTTAAAAACCATTTCTCTATAAAACTTCAGCTCGTTAATCGACCATTTAATATCATCTAGTGCTCGGTGGGATAAATCAATTTTTTTGTGTTCCAAAAAATCTTTAACTTCATTTCCATACCATCTCTTGGCAATTTCTTTTATTGACGACACATCAATAATTCTATAGTTTAAATATTTTTCGACCTTAGGAAAGTATTTTTTTAAAAACATTCTATCAACATAAACCGAGTTGCCACACAACAACCCCTGTTTTTCTTCTGTATATTTACGAATCAGTTTAAAAATCAACTTTCTGGCATCATTTAGTGATATTGTCGAATTTCGCGACCTGTCAGTTAAACCATTATTTCCCAAATGTTCTTTACACCAATCATTCATGCCGTACAACACTTCTTCAGGCTGGTGAACCACCAAATCAATCGATTCATCCAATATATTTAGTTCACTATCGGTAATAATAATAGCAATTTCTAAAATTTTATCTCGCTCCACATTTAACCCCGTCATTTCCATATCAATCCAAATTAAATTTTTTGATGTTTCCATGTGTCTATTATATCCAACAATGTTAAAATAATTTATGGACGATTGTATATTTTGTAAAATAGTAAAAGGAGACATACCTTGTTACAAGGTCTACGAAGATGATAAATATTTAGGTTTTCTTGATATTAAGCCACTAAATATTGGTAATTCACTTTTAATTCCAAAAGATCATCACCATTGGGTATATGATGTCCCTAACTTTGGGCAATATTTTGAAATAGCCAAAAAAATTGCACTAGAGACAAAAAATATAGTCAATGCTGAGGCGGTTTCATTTTTAACCCTAGGTTATGAAGTTCCTCACGCACATATACGAATAATTCCTCGTTTTCCAAACGATCTTCACACACATGGTATCGATACAAATTTAATCGTCAATCAATCAAAAGAAGATTTTGTTGAAATTTCTGCTAAAATATTTAATTTACTAAAATGAACGAATCAAATCTCGAACAACAATTAATATTGATTAACAAGAAACTAGATCGTATTACCAACCCGTTAAAAGTTGCTGGGTTGCAATTTACTGCCGGAATTTTTCACTCTTTTGGTAATCTGGTTGGCACTATTCTTATCGCCGCCCTAGTTTTCTATGTCTTTTCTAGCCTAAATTTAGGTGAATATTTAAATAAATATATCCAAAATTTAATCCCCAAACCCCAAATCAACATCCAATCACCATTTTAAAAATCACGTCATTGCGAGGAGCAAATATACAACAGCGACGTGACAATCTCGTTGGAATTTAGAAAGTGCTTTCTCTACACCATCGAGATTGCTTCGTCGGATTATCTCCTCGCAATGACGTATTACAATTTTCTCGCATTCCTCACTCGATCGGTTTTTGTCAAATATTTTTTTCTAAGTCGAACATTTTTAGGTGTAATATCTATCAGCTCATCATTTTCAATAAAATCAAGTGCTTCCTCGATACTATATTTTACTGCCGGTGCCAAGGTAATCGCATCATCATTACCCGACGATCGCATATTGGTTAATTGTTTCCCCTTACAAATATTCATTTCCAAATCACCCTCCACTGGTCGCAAACCTACAATCTGTCCCTCGTATACATCTTCGGTTGGAGCTATAAACGTTATTCCCCGTTTTTGGGCAATATTCAATCCAAATGCCAATGCCTTGCCACTTCTATCAGTAATAATCACTCCGTTTCTGACTTTTTGGACACCATCACCTTTCGGTTCGTAGCCCAGTGACAAAAATGTCAGTGACACCATCCCGCGAGTATCAGCAATCAGCCGACTACGTAGTCCCAAAGCATTTCGCTCCGAGATTTTATAAATCATTTTAGTCCCATATTTTTCATCCGTTGTCATATCAAGCATCAACCCTTTACGCTTTCCCATTTCCGATGTCACCACCCCAACATGATCATCATCAACTACTATTGTTACTTCTGTAAACGGCTCAAAAGTTTTACCCTCGACTTCCTTATAAATAACTTCAGGTTTACCCACCTCCAGGGCGTAACCTTCACGACGCAATTTTTCAATCAAAATAGCTAAATGCAATTCACCACGACCTGCCACAATCATCCGAATACTATCGTTGTGATCGACCTCTATTTTCATCCCTAAATTTGTCTCCATTTCTTGGGCCAATCTTTCTTTTAATTCACGACTAGTCAAAAATTTTGCTTCATCCTTGGCAAAAATACCAGTATTTGGGCCAAAAGATGCTTTAATTGTTGGTTCAGATATCTCAATGGCTTTTAGTGCCACTTGATAATGTGTGTCGGTTATTGTTTGACCAATTTTAATATTAGAATTTCCTGCCACATAAATAACTTCACCACTACTGGCTTCCGATGCTTCGACTTTTTGGATGCCCTCATTAACAAACATTTTTTCGATTTTAAAATTGGATACCAATTTTTGATCATGATTCAAAAGAGATACAAAATCACCCTTTTTAACTTTTCCTTGAATTATTCGACCTAATGCCAAATTGCCTAAATATTCATTTTTTTCAAATGCCGATATTTGCATTTGAAATGGCCTATCAACATTAATCATCGAATTTGGGACATATTTCAAAATTGTTTCAAACAGGGGAGTAGTATCACCTGGGGCCGACATATCACTAGGCATTGCATTCCAGCATTTTCCCTCACGACCAATGGCGTAAACTATGGGAAAATCAAGAGCGTCGTCATCGCCAGCTAGTGTTAAAAATAAATTTTCCGAATCACGAATTACTTCTGCTACCCTTGCATCTTTTCTGTCAATTTTATTAATTACTAGAATTACTTTTAAACCTGCCTCAAGAGCCTTTTTTAACACAAATTTAGTTTGGGACAGTGGTCCCTCGGCCGCATCAACAATCAGTAAGGCCGCATCAGCCATATTTAAAATTCGCTCCACTTCACCGCCAAAGTCAGCATGTCCCGGAGTGTCGATAATATTGATTTTTACGCCTTTATAAACTACCGAAGTATTTTTTGACAAAATCGTAATCCCCTTTTCCCGTTCCAAATCGTTACTATCCATGATTCTATCTCTAGTCATCTCTTCTTGATTATCACGGAAAGTGTGGGTTTGTTTTAGTAACGCATCAACTAAGGTTGTTTTTCCATGGTCAACGTGAGCAATTACTGCCACATTACGGATATCAGTTAAGCTAGGCATTCCTCGATTATACCAGCAAAACGAGTATAATACTATAAATGTATAAATTAATTAAGTTAGTATTCTCAGTATTAATTTTACTTGTAATTTTGGGATTTGTTTTTTGGAACTTGCCTGGAACTTGTCAATTTGGAAATTGTAAATTTAAACAGACCATTGATCAAGTTAAAATTACTACTGAAACAATTATTCCTAAACCAACCACAATTTTAGAATCAGGCGTTCCCGACTATTTTTTAAACAAAACCGCTTTTATTCCCCAAGCCCCCGAGAAAAACTGGGATCAACCTTGGCAAGATACTTGCGAGGAAGCCGCTATTTTAACTGTCAAATATTATTTTGAAAACAAAACCCCAGATATTTCTACTTTATTGACAGACTATAAAGTCTTAATCGATAAATCAAATTCACATGATATTAATTTAGCTAAAATGTCCCAAATTGCTTCAGACTTATACAATTATGATTCCAAAATTATCGACAATCCCAATACCGATACTATTGAAAAATACCTAAGTCGGGGACATATTTTAGTTGTACCCGCCAATGGTAAAACCCTCTATCAGGAAAACAAATATTTTAAAAACGGGGGACCGCTCTATCACAATCTGGTAATTCTGGGCTATGATCATAATAAAAAACAATTTATAGTTCACGATGTTGGCACCCAATTTGGTGCCTATTTTAAATATAGTTATCAGGTTTTAATGGACAGTATCCATGATTTACCACCATCTGGTGACAAAAAAGAAATAAACCAAGGTGTACCACGGCTTTTACTTTTGCTAAAATAGATTATGAAAAACAAAATAATCATTTTAACCTCAGTGCTATTATTATCATCATGTACTCTATTTCCCACCCCGAAAACAAACGATATTGACATTGTCAGCAATCAACCAACCACATTACAAGTTAAACCAACCACAATTATGGATAAAAAAAACGACAACTTAGTTGCCTTGACCCTAAAAGATGGTCAAATAGTAATAAAACTTTATGATCAAGAAACTCCCAATACCGCCAAAACTTTTCGTGACAAAATCAATTCTGGCTTTTATGATGGCTTAACCTTTCACCGTGTTATTCCCGGCTTTATGGCCCAAGGAGGCGATCCTACTGGCACAGGTACTGGTGGTGGTAAGCAAAAATCAGAGCTAAACAACATCCCTTTCAAACGTGGTTCCTTGGGACTGGCTAGAACTGCGCAAACCAATCAAGTTAGCAACGATAGTCAATTTTTTATCTGTTACAATGACACTGGTTGTGCCCATTTAACCAGTGATTACGTCAATTTTGGGCAAGTAGTTTCTGGTCTAGAAGTTTTGGACAAAATTGTTCAGGGTGACAAAATTATAAAAGCAATCAGTACTACCAAATAATATGAAAAAAATAATAATTGCATTATTAATAATTGTCGCCATTGCCTATGGTGGCAAGATGATTTCTAAAATTTCTCTCCCTGATTATCCAGATTCAGAGGCCGATTTAATTTTATACTGGGGCAAAGGTTGCCCTCATTGTGAAAATGTCAAAAAATATATTCGAGAAAATAATTTAGACGATAAAATAAAAATAGCCTATCGCGAGGTCTATTATGACAATGGAAATCAAAAAAAACTTGAGGAAACCGTCAAATTTTGTCCCGAAATAGATGTCACCCAAGGTATCGGAGTTCCCCTATCATTCGACCCAAAAGAAAAAAAATGTATATTGGGTGACACTCCAGCCATTGATTGGTTAAAATCAAAAATTACTAATAATTAAATTAAATTTCCCCCCTCTTGTCAAAGAGGGGGTAGGGGGAGATTGAAAATTGAGTAAAAAACAAAAACATCTAAAATTTGGACCCGAATCAGTCATGCGTCTGGTAGTATTTGTAATTTTAGTTTCTCTCGCCATTGGTTATTTTAGCAATTCAAAATCAAATATCACCCTTCCTCAAATTGATTCAAAAGTATTAGGAGATTTTTCGCCAAAAATAAATGAGGCTCAAAAGTGGCTAAATAACGAAATAAATAAATTAAAATCGCAAGCGCTAGATCAGGTTTTCGAAAAAATAAAGTCTAGTATTTTAAAATAAAATGGACGTTTTAAATTTACAAAAACGATTAGCTGAAGTTGAAACCAAATTAAATCTTTCTAATCTAAAAACAGAACAGGAATCACTAAAAATCCAATCAGTTGACCCCAATTTATGGCAAAACCAAAACAAAGCCAGCCTTATAATGCAAGATTTGTCAGACGTTACCAAGACAATAAATCAATTAGAACAGTTTAAATCAGAAATAGACAATTTAATCGAAATAAACAGCCTCCTATTAGCGAAACCAGATGATAACATGCAAAAAGAGCTAGATAGAAATTTAAATAAAATTAACGATGAGCTTGAGCAACTAGAAAATCAAACCTATCTTTCGGGTAAATATGACAAAAATTTTGCTATTTTTTCTATTCATTCTGGACAAGGTGGTACCGAAGCTATGGATTGGGCATCAATTTTACAACGCATGTATCTTCGTTATTTTGACAAAAAAGGTTGGAAATATGAAATGCTTGATATGGTCATGGGTGATGAAGCGGGGATAAAATCAGTTTCATTTAAAGTCTCCGCGCCCTATGCTTATGGCTATCTTTGTCGTGAAGGTGGAGTCCATCGTTTAGTCCGTTTATCTCCATTTAACGCCAATCAACTTCGTCAAACATCTTTTGCTAAAGTCGAGGTTTCTCCAGTAATCAAAGGTAACGATGAATTGGCACCCATAAAACCAGAAGAAGTCGAGTTTACCGCCTATCGTGCCGGTGGCCATGGTGGCCAGAATGTTAACAAAGTTTCTACTGCCGTCCGCATTACCCACATTACCACCGGTTTAGTATTTTCCTGTCAAAGTCAGCGCAGTCAAGAGCAAAATCGTGAGGTAGCGATGGAAATGCTCGCATCAAAATTGTGGGCGCTCGAGCAAGAAAAACGTGCTTCCGAGCAAAAAGATATTAAAGGCGCCAACATAATCGCTGGCTGGGGACATCAAATTCGATCGTATGTTTTACATCCCTACAAAATGGTCAAGGATTTGCGTACACGTTACGAAACTTCACTTACAGATTCAATTTTAGACGGTGATTTAGATGGGTTTATTTTCGCCGAACTTCGACTACTATGACAAAACCCAAACTCACTATAATTCTATTTTTATATTTAATAATAATTTTCCTATTCGTAATTCGTAATTTGAAATTCGTAATTCCCCAGAATTTCCTAATTCTTGGTCTCGACCCCAGAAATGATTTGCTCGAAAAAACCCAAACAACCGACACTATTATATATGCCAATATTTCCCCCAAGTATGATTCGGTTAAACTATTCTCCCTCCCTCGCGATTTGTGGTTTTACCAAAAATCAATAAAAATAAACCAAATATATCCCGATACTTTTGAAAATATTCAAAATAGTTTTAGCCAAATCATCGGTCAAAATATCGATAAAATAATTGTCGTTACTACTCAAAATCTAAATGAAATTGCCGACTTGATTGGTGGAATAGACGTCTATCTTGAGACTGAGCTGAAAGATGTCCAATATCCCAATCAGGCATATATTGACAATCCCAAATCTGGTGCCCCAATTTACAAAACAATTTATTATCCTGTCGGTATTAACCATCTCGATTCCAGCAATATTACTGAATATGTCCGTTCCCGTAAAAGCTCAGAGCTAGCCAGCAACGGTGGTACTGATTTGGGACGGATTGCTCGTCAACAAAAATTATTTGATGTACTATTTACCAAAATTATCAAAACACGCAATCCAAAACAAATATTTAATCTTTATCAATATTTTAATAATAATATTTCACACAATATAACCAAAAAAGACTATTTAAATCTCGGCATAAAAATATTACCAAATATTAATAAACTGAAACTCCAAAAAATCACCATTCCCACCGGTGAAAACCCCAAAACCGATATTATTTATCACCCCCAAAAATTTATCAATCGACAATGGGTTTTTATTACCTCAACTCCAGACCACCAATCACTTAAAAACTTCATCTCCAAATCTTTGCTATACTAAATTTATGGACATACCAAATCTAAATCCCCAAACAAATATTATTAATTCAACCGCCCCCCCCTTGTCAAAACCAATACTCTTTATAATTATTATTTTAACCCTATCTTTGGGTTATTGGGCTTCTCGATTAATTCCAGTTTCAAAAAATTCTTTATTACAAAATCAAAATATCTTAATTACAAATCCAGAAAATCTAACCGAGCCAAATCAAATCGAACCCAACAAGCTATATGGTAATTTATCCAAAGCCTTTAAGGATACCGCTACTGGCACCATTGAAAAAGGTTCTATTAATGGCGAAGGCACCCATATATTAAACCGCCCAGGAGGACTATCTCAGCGAGCCTCACTGACCTCATCTGTTATCGATCTCGACCTTTTTGTGGGGAAAAATGTGGAAATTAAGGGAGAAACTAATGCCTCTACCAAAACTTCCTGGCTTCTTGATGTTGGCACCATCAAAATAATTGATTAAATTATGGAAATAAAATTTGATTCAGTTACCAAAAACTACGGTCCAATTTCAGCCATAAAAGACTTATCTTTTACTGTAACTCAGGGGGATTTCGTCTTTATAACTGGACCATCAGGTTCAGGTAAGTCGACTATTATTAAATTAATCCTTAATCAGATAAAACCCAGTAGTGGTCAAATTCTCGTCAATAATCATAGCCCCAAGACACAATTGGAAATTGATCAAAACCGCCGCAAAATCGGCGTTATTTTCCAAGATTTTCAAATGATTACTGATCTGACAATCGAAGAAAACATTGCTCTAAATCTTGATATTGTTGATTTTGAAAATGATCAGCGGCCATTGGCCATTGATACCGCCCTCAAAAAAATGAAACTTCAAAACCGCCGTTTTCTCTTTCCTAGCCAACTTTCTGGAGGTGAATTGCAACGAGCCTGTTTGGCTCGAGCCATTGCTATCTCTCCTCAACTAATTTTAGCCGATGAGCCAACTGGAAATCTTGATCCCATCAATGCCTGGAATTTAATAAAATATTTGAAACAAGAAAATGAAAAGCGGGGTACAACCATTATTATGACTACTCACCATCTTGACATTGTCAAATCACTTAATAAAAAAGTTATCAAATTAATCAAAGACAACTAAAATGCACCACCTCTCACATACCTGGCGACACCTTAGACGTTCTCCTTTCCAAAGCATAATTGCCTTACTTACCATGACAGTTTCATTTTTTATTTTAACCTCATTTGTATTTTTTAACTCAGGCTTAAATTCTGTTCTTAATCATTTCAACACCAAACCCGAAATTACAATTTTCCTAAAAGATGGTTTGGACAAACCCACTCTAGAAGCAGCTCAAAATGAAATTGCCACCATCCCCGACATCCGTGAAGTTCGTTATATTTCCAAAGAAAAAGCGCTCGAGCTTTACAAAGAACTAAATAAAAACAATCCCCTGTTAACCGAAATGGTAACAGCCTCAATCCTCCCGGCTTCATTTGAAGTTTCTGCCTATAACCCCAAAGTTCTCGAAGCGGTCGCCCAAAAATTTACGACCAAAACGACCTTGGTCGATGAAATTATCTATCAAAAAGATTTAATTGAATCACTTATGGGTTGGACCAATATGTTAAAAAACTTTGCCATTGTCACAATTTCCTTTTTTGGTTTAGTAGCATTTTTTGTAACTTTTGCTGTCATAGGCTTAAAAATTACCAATCGCAAAGATGAAATTAACACTTCTCGCCTATTAGGGGCTTCACTTTTTTATGTCAAAAAACCATTTTTAATGGAGGGAATAATATATGGTGTTTTTGGTTCAACCGTT
>MNZO01000030.1 GCA_001873665.1 Candidatus Shapirobacteria bacterium CG2_30_35_20
AAATAATGTCTCGATTGCCATTTCCGTCACCTTAAATTTCTTAATAATATTTTCCAATTCCTCATAAATTCTCCCCAATCTGTCCACACTACTGTCCTTTTTACTGGTCTCAATTACTCCACATTTTACTAATTTATAATCTGAGATCTGAGATCTGAGATCTATTATTCCCCATCCCGTATTTTCTAGTCCTGGATCAATACCTAAGATAATATTTTTCATATAGATTGCCCTGTCAAGGGAAATGTCACGAGCTTGTCGAGCGACAAAGGGTTTAATTCAATTTAACTACTTAATTCTACACTATCGATAGTTATAGGCCAACAAAACTTTTCCACACTTGTCCACATTTTTCCCCATATTATTTTTAACCAAGATAAAATAAATAAATTACTTGTATTCTTCCGTAAATTAAAAATTAAAAATTAAAAATTAAAAATTACGATATAATCCCTATATGGACACCAAAATCCTCCAAAACGTTCCTCTCGCTCAGTACACAACATTAAAGATTGGCGGTCCTGCTGATTACTTTATCAAAGCTAATTCAACAACTGATTTAATCAAAATTCTTAGTTCCGCCGATATCAAACCCATTACTATTCTAGGTAACGGTTCCAATGTTTTAATTTCAGACACTGGTATCCGCGGTTTAGTTATCAAAAACACATCCTCTGAAATAAAAATTGTAAATTGTAAATTGAAAATTGAAAATTTTTCCCCAACTTACACCCAACGTCAAGAAAACGAACCCGACAAATATTTAGACTTTCCCAAAATTGACTATGATGAATCTACTCTCCCTATTTCCGAAATTGAAATTTCATCGGGATGTCTCCTTTCTTATATCATCAACTGGACACTCGATCATGGTCTAACTGGCCTCCAATGGTTTGCCTATATTCCCGGCACTATCGGCGGTGCTATCGTCCACAACATTCACGGAGGCTCATACCACATTGCCGATTATCTAAAATCAATCACCTGTTTTGACCAAAACTCCCAAAAAACTGTTACCTATCAAAAATCAGACTTAAACTGGCAATACGAACAAAGCTTTTTTCTCCAAAATCCCAATCTAGTTATTCTTTCGGTTGTATTAAACCTGTTTCATGGTGATACTATCAAAGCCAAATCTGTTCGTGATGCCTGGATTGCTCAAAAAATAAAAGTCCAGCCTATGAATTCTCCTGGATCTGCTTTTCAAAACCCAAGTTTAGAAATATGTCAAAAAAATTGGGGTGAACAAAAATCAGCCGGTTGGATTATCGACCACGAGCTAAATTTAAAAGGCTATTCTATAGGTGACGCCCAAATTTCAAATCAACATAGTAATTTTTTTGTAAATAATGGTCACGCCACCGCCTCCGATTACTACAAATTAATAAAACACGTCCAAAATCTAGTCAAAACCAAGTTCGGCTTCGACCTCCTCCCCGAAATCAAATTTTTGGGCGATTTTTCAACACCATCCAAATAAACTTAGGTAAGGTAAGTTGGCGTTTCCACCTTTTTGGCTCAATTATCAGTGAAAACAACCACTCAAAACCAATATTGCGAATCCATTTTGGTGCTCGAGGCAAATCACCTGAGTAATAATCAAAACTTCGCCCCAACCCCATAACCAATCCAACATTTAATTTTTCCAAATTACGATTAATAAATTCCTCCTGGGTTTTCATTGCAAACGCCACGAACAAATAATCAATCTTCTTTTGGGCCAACATTTTTATAATTTTTTCATCTTCACCTTCACGTTTTCCCGCATAATACCCAGCAATTTTTAATTTTGGATATTTTTTCAAAAAAAATTCTGCCGTTTTCTTCCCCCGATCATCCCACCCACCCAAAAAATATACCGATTGACCATTTTTTTCTGCCATTCTACATAAATCATCCATCAAATCAGCCCCAGCAATCAAATTTTCTCTATGGCGCCCCATCATTATCTCCACCCCAATTTTTATTCCATAAACAAACCTTTCGACTTTCGACTTTCGACTTTCGACTAGTCTCGCCCAAGCAAGTCCAATTCCATCAATCACATTATATGTTGTCCTACTTTGTAAAATATTCAAAAATTCATTATCTTTTGTTGTTGCCATCACAAATTCGGGATTTACAGTTGCAATCCAAATTTTCCTCTTTTTTACCATATCAGACTCTATCAAATTTAGCAGAACACCTTTGCTTTTGCCAAATAAAGTAAAACCAAACATATCACGTACATCTCCGATATTTTTACTATCACCATTGGTTTTATTTTTCATCTTCACCCCTTTATTCTATCAAAAAAAATACCTCAAACAACTACTTTATTTATTAGAAATCTAAAATCTCTAATTTATTATCCGATAATAATTAATTGTAGACTATATATTACAATTCTACAAGATATATGTTTAGAATATATCACTCATAAAATTCACTTTTTTTATAAGATAATTTTATTAAAATTTAAATTAGCCATAATTTACCCCAATTGAACAATATTTATACCCAATTATATCCCCTATTTATTCTAAATAATTCGTAATTCGTAATTTTTAATTCGTAATTTATTTATCGTAGTTATATTGTCTAAATTAATTGAAAATTGTAAATTAAAAATTAAAAATTCTGTAAAATTATAAGTATAATTTTACAACCATATCATCTCAACGACTGTCGATATAAATCCCAATTGTCAGTTACCATCCCTATCCCCCTTACCACACTAAATTCTGGTTCCAAAGCCACATGGACAGGAATCCCAATCTCTCGTGATAACCACAAATCTAGACCTCGTGTTTTGGCAAAAGCCCCTGTCAATATGACACCTCGATCAATGATGTCTGACACCAGCTCAGCCGAGGTAGCTTCCAACACCGACTTCATTAATGTTACAATTTTTTCCATATCAAGTCTAGCCAATTCATACACTTCCGTTGAAGATAATCTAATTTTCTTTGGCAATCCGCTCAGCAAATCCCGACCACCAATATCAATAAATTCTTCTTTCTTGAGTTTAACCACCGACAATAATTTAATTTTAATATCTTCCAGTACCTGTTTCCCCGCCGCCAATAAATATTGTGAAACCAAATAATCAAAAATCAAATCATTAACAAAACCTCCTCCTTGACGTATCTGTTTCACTTTGACAATTCCTCCCGAGGCAATAACCGCTACCTCAATCACCCCTCCACCCAAATTGACTATCATGTTACCAAACACATCTGAAATCGGGACCTTAGCCCCTATTGCCGCCGCTAATGGTGCATCAATCAGATACACTTTACGCGCCCCAGCTTCAAGCAATACATCAATCACTGCTCGCTGTTCAACTTGAGTATTGCCACAAGGAACAGCCGTAATCACTTCTGGACCAACAAACCAATTTCGCCCCATAACGTCTTGCAAATAACTTTTCAACATCAGTCTGGCACCTTCATAATCAACAATCACCCCTGATCGTATTGGTTCAATCACCTCAATATATTCAGGTGACCTCCCCATCATTTTTTTGGCTTCACTCCCAATCGCAATTCTTTTTCTATTTTCAACATCCACGGCTACCACTGCTGGTTCTTGCAACACCACATCACCATCTCGTAAAATTATTATCTCCGAAGTTCCAATATCAATCGCCAGCATGCTTTATAATACAACTATAATGGTTAAAAACTCTAGTCAAAAAAGTGCCCTGACCTTACTCTCGGTCTTATCTATCATCATTTCCACCACATTTCTTATCAGTATTCTGGCTCGCGGATATATTCCTCAATATGATAACGGTCTAAAAATAACCGCCACTGGGTTACTCTCTGCGACTTCATTGCCCAAAAACGCTAGTGTCATCATTAATGACAAATTATATAGTACCACCGACAGCACTATTAATCTCGTCCCTGCCGACTATCAACTAAAAATTGTCAAAGAGGGATATTTGCCATGGAACAAAAAAATAACCATTCAAAAAGAAATGGTCTACCGAGCTCAGGCCACTCTTTTTAGAACCAACCCTATTCTTACACCCATAACTACAAACGATATCATTAGTCCTACCGCCAATTCCGACTTCAGCGAAATTGTATATATTAGCCCCCCATCTTCAACCAGCATCAAGCCGGGTATATATTTAATTGAAACCGGTTATTATTTATCGTTAGTCCCCATAAAATACCAACCTAAATTTATAGCTCAAAATCGTTTTTTACCAACTGACAAAACAATTACCTTTACCTTTTCTCCCAATTCAAAACAAATAATCGCCAAGTCAACACTTAAACACACCGCTTATTTAATTGACCTGACTATCAATGACCCCAAAAAGAATATAACCGAAATAACTTTTTCGAATGAAAAAATTAGTCAAGACTGGCTGTTACAGTCAAAACAATTAAACACCCTCTCCGTTAGCAAGCTTCCCAAAATTTTTACAACCACAATTGCCACCAATCCCGCTTCGGTTATCTTTTCTGGTGACGAAAGTAAATTCCTGTATAAAATTGACAGTCAATACTTTACCTACGATATCGAGAAAAATATTAATTACCAAATTGACAATCAAAATGAAATTAATTCACCGTTTTGGTTACCCAAATCAAACAGCATTATTTATATTAATTCTGGCAAAATCAAAAGTATTGAATTTGACGGGTCTAACAAAAATACCATCTTCTCCGACACCCTTTTTGTCAAATCAATTATTCCACAATTAGATGGCACAAAACTTACGATTTTTACCACTGACAACATTTTTAACCTTACCATTCGTTAAATCTACCTACATCTTCTCGATTCAAAACTGGCAATCTCACCATCGTCATTTAATAAACTAATCACTATATCAACATAACTATTATCCAAACAATTATCACGCAATTCAACTGACTCACCCAAAACAATCGGTTTTGACACCTCATTTTTTACCTCAATAAATCTCAAAGGCACCATGATCATTAAGGCAAATACAAAACTGACAATTAAGGTTCGGGTATTTAAATTAAATTCATTATTCATATAATCAGTCTAAAACATTTAAATTATTTGTCAACAAATTAATAAATCATAGCTTCTTACCATCAAAAAGCTATCAGCATTAACCTCATCAGTCGGCAATGTTCAGTGCTAAAATTGATACATAAAAAATAATTTATTATATATAAAGATAACTCAATAAATCTTTGTACATCACTCCTTCATTTTGCTATACTATAATTTAATTATTCGGGGATTGGCGCAATTGGTTAGCGCGCACGGTTCGGAACCGTGAGGCTGATGGTTCGAGTCCATTATCCCCGACAATAAAAAAATGCCCTTATAGTTTAATGGATAAAACAGCTGCCTCCTAAGCGGCAAATCCAGGTCCGATTCCCGGTAAGGGCACAACGTAATAAATTTCTTTCAGAAATTTAAACGTTGTAGAAACGTTAATTTTGTAAACAAAATTTTACGTTTCACAACCATACTTTAAAGGGTGAAGATACATATTCACCGCATAATACAAAGCCACACCCATATCTTATACCGCATAATTTATTTTATACTCCGTAATATTTCCGTATAAATACACACCCTCCATCACTCAATTTTATTTACCGCTAAAATAACGGTAACATTAAAATATTAATATCCAAAACATATCAAATAAATACATATAAACCGAAATACCTTCGTTACCAACAATTTATCAAAAAAAATTATATATTTTTACTTAAAAAGTAAGTTTTAAATAAAAAATAACATAACTATCAATTTATATCATCAAACAATACCACAAAATACATCAATCAAAATCTAAAAATTATTATATCTCACGTTTGATTTATTGGTCATTGGTTGTTGGTAATTGTTTGTTACTTGGTTATTGTATCTTGTTTCTTATATTTTTATCCTAAATGTCTGAACAATTCATTGTCATAACCTACCTAGCAGAATATGCCAGTCATTGCCAATTTACCCCTCAATCACAAAATTTACCATTTTCCCTTTTATATATATTTCTTTTTTAATTATTTTTCCATCAATCCACTTTTTTATATTTTCCAGTTCTCGTGCTTTCTGAATTATTTCTTTTTCCTCAATTCGTAATTCGTAATTCGTAATTGATAATTGACTTCTCACCTTCCCATTCACCGCTATGGGTATCACCACTGTCTCTTCACTCAAATATTTCTCTTCCGCCACCGGCCATAATTGCTGATGTACAGACGCATTGCCATGCGCCCCTACCTTAGACCACAGCTCCTCAGTTATGTATGGTGCAAACGGCGCCATTAATTTAATTAATACCTCAATATCCTCTTTTGGAAATTGTTTTTTGGAAATTGTAATTTCGTTCAAAGCTTTCATAAGCTTTGCGATAGTCGTATTATACCCAAATGTCTCTAAATCTTTTGTCACCCCTTCAACCAGCTTATTTATTATCACTTTAACTTCTTTGTTGCTAGCATTATTCTGAAATCTGAGATCTGAGATCTGATTAACTATGTACTTTTCAAATCTATTTAAAAATCTTTTTACCCCCATTAAAGTATTCTCACTCCAAGCCATTGTCCCAGTAAAAGGTCCCATAAACATCAAATACATTCGCACCACATCCACCCCATATTTATCAGCAACCACTTCCGGCACAATCACATTCCCTTTCGATTTGCTCATCCGAGCATTATCGGGGCCTAATATTACCCCATGAGACATTCTCATTTTATATGGTTCAGGAGTGGGAACTGCCTTAATATCATACAAAAATTGATGAATAAAGCGAGAATATAATAGATGCAGTGTATTATGTTCGTCACCACCAATATACACATCAACCGGTAACCATCTTTCCAGTTTATCTTGACTAGCTATTTCTATATCATTATTTACATCACAATATCTCAAAAAATACCAATCACTGCCTGCCCAGTTTGGCATGGTGTCAGTTTCCCTTTTTGCCTTTCCTCCACATTTGGGACACACGCAATTTACAAATTCCGGTATCCGCGACAGTGGCGACAGCCCATCATCTGTCGGCTCATACGCCTCCACCTCCGGTAAAACTAATGGCAATTGGTTTTCAGGTATTGGCATCCAGCCGTAACTTGATTCTTTAATTTTTTTATCTTTAATTGAAAATTGTGAATTGAAAATTGAAAATTTATTTTTTGCACAGTTTTCGCAAAAAATCATGGGTATTGGCTCTCCCCAATAATGCTGACGACTAAATATCCAATCACGTAAATGATACTCTATTTTTCTTTGTGCCCAATTATTTTCCACCATCCAATCACAAATTGCTTTATACGCTTCATTCCTTGCCTTCATTCCATTAAATTGCTCTGAATTTATCATCACCCCATCCTCAATTACTTTTTCATAGCTATCTATAATATATGTTGAATCATTTTTTGGCACTTCTACTTGAATCATCTCTAGTCCATATTTTTGGGCAAACATAAAATCACGACTATCGTGTGGCGCTACCCCCATAACTGCTCCTGTTCCAAAATTTGCCAATACATAATCACCAATCCATACTGGTATTTTTTTTCTATTTACCGGATTAACCACATAACTCCCTGTAAATACACCCGTTTTTTCTGACGTCCCCGAAGTCCTTTCCAGTTCATTTTTCTTTTTTGATTCCTCAATATATTTAGTAACTTCTTGTTTTTGTTCGACTGTAACCAAACTATCCAAATCAAGATATTCAGGCGATACCACCACCCAAGTTGTACCAAAAATTGTTTCCGGATACTTTGTAAAACAACTAATTTTTTTATCTCTATTTTCAACTAAAAAATCAATTATCAAACCTTCTTTTCTTCCAATCCAATTTATCTGTGCCTGTTTGACCTTGTCAATAAAATCAGTCTCTTTTAAACCATCAATCAACCTATCGGCGTAATCAGTAATTTTAACCACCCATTGCGATATATTTCTCCTCGATACTTCAGTGCCACACCTCTCACATTTTCCATCAACTACCTCTTCGTTAGCCAATCCAATTTTACAACTGGGACACCAATTAATCGGCATCTCTTTTTTATATACCAGTCCCGCTTCAAATAATTTTATAAAAATCCACTGTGTCCATTTATAATATTTTGGATCAGTCGTATTCACTTCTCGACTCCAATCATAGGAAAACGCCAACTTTTTCATTTGCGATCGAAACATATCGGTATTTTCCCTCGTCACTTGCTGCGGTTTCTTTTTCATTTTAATCGCATAATTTTCTGTTGGCAAACCAAAAGCATCCCAGCCCATGGGAAAAAGAACATTATACCCCTGCATCCGTTTAAATCTCGCATACACATCCCCCCCCGTAAACGAAAAAGCATGACCCACATGTAACCCCGACCCACTAGGATACGGAAATTCGTTTAACACATAAAATTTCTTCTTGTCACTTTTATCATCAGCACGATAAAGCTCGGGATGTTCTTCCCAGTACTTTCGCCACTTGACTTCAATTTCTTTAAATTTGTTTGTTTGTTCCATATTTTATTTTAAACTATATTATCCGCCAGAGGCGGATTGTATTTTAAGGCAAAATTATGTCGTTTCTCTCCAAATTTTGTCCTAAAAATACTAAAAAAGCCCCTCTTTGGGGGCTAGATATAACAATCTCCCCCAAATTAATTCAAAAGAAGGAGAGCCTTTTTTATAAACATTGGATTATTTTAACATATACAAAACAATAAAAATAGGCCTCCTAAATCGAAACGAGATTGCCACGCGTTTATAAGAATAAATGCTCGCAATTGTAAATGTTAACTAATTCGTTGATGAAATTTGTGATTTAGGCGGTCTTCCTCCCAAAGACTGATGTGGCCTGTAATCATTGTAATAAAC
>MNZO01000008.1:0-2890 GCA_001873665.1 Candidatus Shapirobacteria bacterium CG2_30_35_20
TCATCGTCAGGATGAGCAATAATTATTCCTACCCTATCATTTTTTGTAATTCCTAAATTTTTGTATTTGTTCATAATTTTTTAAATAATTTAATAAAAAAATCCCCCACTCGTGGGACAATATAAGTCAAAGTCCCCCGCATCAACAGGAGGTACAACAAATCAATTCAAAATAATTAGATATTTTCATATGACTATACTTTAGCATTCTTTTTAGTCTTTGACAAATATTTGCCGTGTTTTTTCATCATAGCTTCACGATATCTTTTATCATAATTTTCTAAGGTCAATCCTTTTACTTTTGGTGTCATTTTAATAAAATCAACAAGATTGTTTGTATTATACAACTTTAATCCCTTTATTCCCACAAAATGTTTTATGTTAAGTGTTGCGACAATTGCATCGTTTTCCAAAGCTGTAGCTGCTACCATCGCATCTACAACTCCAGTTTTATATTTTCTATTTAATTCTCCTGTCAATTTTGCAATTTTTTCGTTTAAAACAACTTTTTCCGTTATGCTTAACATCAATTCAACAATTTCTACCTCTTTTTTCTTATCCATTGATTCTCCAGACCATAATTCAGTAATTACCACCATGGGTACTAAAAGCAAAACATCACCCTTTTTATGCAATTTAACCAATCCTTGATATTTCTCACTCCCATGTCTAATTTCTTCAATAAACAAAGAACTATCAACAACAATTTTTACCATTTTGCAAGTTTAAAACTCTTTCTAAAGTTTTTATTCTCTTTCCATCCCACAGATCTAAGATATTTTAGTCCTTCTTTCATATCTTTTTCGTACTTATCCCAATCAAACTTTTTCTTTTCAACATGTGGCACCAAGTCAGCCATAATTTCTCCATGAAGCATAATTTCAGTAATTTGCTTATTAATTTTAGTCGCCTTAACTACATCAAAAATATCCTCTCTTAATTGTGTCACCGACATTGTTTGTGTAACCATAATCTAGTGTACATCGACGTACATAGTCTTGTCAAGCTTCAAACAAACTACAATCTATCACAAATAACCATTTTCCCAAAATATTTCATACTCAACAATTTTTTATCCAAAGTTAGAAAATAATCACACTCCGCCTCAACTGCGCAATGAAGTTGAACATTATCCTCAAAATCATCCGTTGGTCCTTCCATCGCCCGTTTAACAACCGATCTTTTCATCTCCACCGATACCAATGAATCATAAAGATCACTCAATTTATCATGTGGTACTTTCCACTTTAACAAATAACACACTATATGCCAAGACAACACTGACACAACCAACCTTTGTTTCTGTAATCCTCCCCAAATATCATTTCTCTCATCTTTAATCAGAGAAATTAACTCATTAACGTCAAGAAAGATACTTGCCATATTTTTTCATCATTTCTTTTCTATATATAACATCCATTTGCTTTACTGTCATAGATTTTGATGTTTTTGGAAAAGACTTAACTAGCTCTACAAAATCTAATTTTGGTGTATCTTCACTTTCAATCGGAATAAATCTACCAATTAACTTAGACCGACGAAAAACATCTATCGATTGCCCCATCTCAATAGTATCGATTATTCGTGAAATTTGTGTTCGTAAATTAGTTGTTGATATGTAATCCATAATCTATTATACATACACTTAAATGTACAGTCAAGTGTACACTTCCCTAATCAATTCCCCCACTCTTTTCTCCCGTCGCCGACATCGCCACCGGGTCAGGAGCATATTTTTTATGTCCTCGTTGCCCTTGATGTTTGGCTACTTCCTTTTTTGAATTCCCTGGAACATTTAAGTTCATCTGTTCTCTTTCTCTCCTTTCATTTTCCCTCTGTCTTTCCAAATTTTTTAAAAACTTTTCTTCTTCCTCATCTTTTCTCTTTTTCTCATCTCTCACTTTTTCAACTTCTTGTTCAACATCCCTTCCCTCTGCCATCTGAGATCTGAGATCTGCCATCTCTCTTTGTTTATTAGCTTCCTCCTGTTTTACTTTTTGCTCTTGTGCATCTGTCATTGGTTTTACTCCCACCAAATCAGCCCCCGTGATAATTCCACTCACAATTTTACCCACATTATCAGCCGATTTTTCAACCGTCTCCCCCCCTATCGATTTTATCCCTTTAATAAATCCCGATATTATTCCAGTCATAATTTTAAATTAAAAATTTAAACATTGTAAATTGATTTTAAATTAAAAATTTTAAATTAAAAATTATATTTCACGTCGTCCCTCCATCGCTCGTTGCAATGTCGCCATATCAGCATAACCCAAATCAGCCCCCATTGGCAAACCCGTCCCAATCCGAGTCACCTTAACCCCTTCAAACTTTTCAACTTTTAGACTTTGGACTTTAGACTTTATATACAGCGCCGTCGCTTCACCTTCCAAACTCAAATTCGTCGCTACTATCACTTCAGAAACATCATACTTTTTCACCCTTTCCAGCAGTTCTGTCATTCTTAAATCATCTGGCCCAATATGATTTAGTGGATTTATTGCTCCACCCAAAACATGGTAAATACCATTAAAACCACCCAAACTTTCAATAATTATTACATCATCTGCCCTCTCCACCACACAAATCAATTGTTTGTTTCTATTATTATCTTTACACACCTCACAAATTTCCTCATCACTCACCGAAAAACATTCACTGCAAACAAAAACATTTTTCTTTAAATCGCCTATTGTTTTTGCCAATTCCTCATTAAAACTATCCGAAGTTTGTAACAAATAAAACGCCATTCTTAAGGCACTTTTGGGACCCACCCCCGGCAATCTTTGTAAAAACTCAACTAAATTATTTAACCCTGTTGGTAACTTCATAAAATAATTTTTAATTTAAAATTTTTTATTTTTAATCAATTTTAAAATCTTAATTTATAA
>MNZO01000008.1:2902-8776 GCA_001873665.1 Candidatus Shapirobacteria bacterium CG2_30_35_20
ACATTATAAATTGATTGTAAATTGTAAATTAAAAATTGAAAATTAGTTTCGTTTGCTTTTCTTAAAGCAAACCATCTAAACCTCCCATATCTTTCATTTTTTTAGCCGCCGCTTCTTGTGATTTTTTCAAAGCTTTATTGATTACTTCTATCAAAATTCTATTTTCTACCCCATTTATCGACAAAAACTTTATTTTTTGATCGCCCGAAATTTTAATAATTATCCCCGCCTCTTCATATTCGATAATTTCTGCTTCCACCGCTTTTTTTAACTTAAAAGCCTGAGCAATCATTTTTGCTTTATCAAACATATTTTAATTTAATGAATAATTTATAAATTTATAATTTTTAATGTTTCGATTTAACTTTCGCCTCGCCAGCTGGGCTTAATTAACAATTCCCAATTCTAACATTTTATACAAATATTTCCTCTGCCTTTTTTTCTGTTTTTGGAATTTGTTCATTGGAACTTGTGGCGACCGAAGAAAGTCCCTTTAGGGAGAAATTGTCAATTTGGAAATTGTTTTTTTTGTTCTCAATTAAAACACATTTAAACTCCACTCCCTTCCCCAACACCTTTTCCAACCCCACCATCACAATCTGCCTATTTTTCGCCTCTTCCAATCTTTCTTTATGAAATTTATAAAACACCTCCAATGTTAATACCCCATTCTTCATTGAGTACGGCCTAGCTGCTCGTAAAAACGCCTCCACCGAATGATTAAATGGCTTGACCGCCATCAATACTTCCCCCCACTTGTTTGCAATTTCTGCTACCTCACCAGTCACCATATTTTCTCTTTCTTTTTCTTTCTTCTGTTCCCTATCCTCTGTGCTCGGTGCTCGGTGCTCAGTGCTCAGTGTTGATTTTTTTCCTAAAAAATCAACAATCACCATCTCTAATGGCAATTGCCCTATCTCTGTCAACTTTTCTCTTCCACCCGCCTCAATTAACAAATCAATAATTTTTTTTATAGATATTAAATCAAGTCCATCACTTTTCGTACCTAAACCATAAAAACTTAACATTTTTGCTTGAAAATATTGTAACCATTTTTCTCGTAAATCAGCAAAATTAACCCCATCTCCAGCCATTTTTTCTAATTTTTCCAAAATTACTTCTACCTCACCCGCCATTAAATCTTCTTCTAAATTTTTTCCCTCATATTCACCATTTTTTAATAAATATCCCTCGATATCTTTTAAACTGATTTTTTTGCCTGTTTGTAAAAATATTTCATTAAAATTTCTTTGCAAATTTCTAAAACTTCCATCTGATTTTTCCAAAATATAATTTATCGCATCCTCATCTATTTTAATTTTCTCTCCTTTAATAATTTTATTTAAAGATTTTTTTAAACTTTCCTTATTCCCTTTTATAAATCTGATTTGACACAACCGCGACAAAACTGTTTCCGGAATTTTATTATCATCGGTAGTACACAACACAAAAATCAAATTTTTAGGGGGTTCTTCCAATACTTTTAGTAAGGCATTAAAAGCTTCCCGGGTCAACATATGAACTTCATCAATAATCACCACTTTCTTTTTTAAATTAATCGGACTCAAATAAGCACTATCCTTCAAATTTCTTATATCATCCACTCCCCTATTCGAGGCTCCATCAATTTCAATAATATCCAATGAATTACCTCTCATTATTTCTTGGCAATTTTTACATTTATCACACGGTTCCACTCCATCAGGATCCAAACAATTTATTGACTTGGCTAAAATTCGCGCCGCCGATGTTTTTCCCGATCCTTTTGGTCCCGCAAACAACCACGACTGAGGCATATCTTTTGATCCCAAAATTTTAGTCAATTTATCCGATACATCGGTCAAATCAAGCTCAGAAATCTTGTTTGGTCTATATTTTAAATGAAAAACTGACATCAATCCATTCTATATCATTTCACCAAATTTTCTACCCCATGAACTAGCCACTCTCGCAACACCACTTCTATTTTTTTATTCAAAAAAACACTTTCATATTTCAATTTTTGGGTACAAATCACAATATCACCCAAATGTATTATTCCATCAACGTCTTTCTCTTTTGACATCGGAAAACCCAATACTTGCGGTATATAACTCTTTTGTCGATAATCTATATTTAATTTTTTTGCCTTATCTCTACCCACAAAATAGACACTTAATTCCACCTCTTTTTCGTTATATCCAAAATGTTTCAAAGCTCTAATAGCTAACTTATTCACCAGTCTCCACGAAAGACCCCAATTTTTTGGGTGTTTAATTTCTATCACGACAATTTAGCTTTAACCATTTGCGCAACTTGTCCCCCATCAGCTCGACCGACCACAATTTTACCCACTTCTCTCATAATATTACCAAACACTGTTTCTCCCAACATCACCTCATCAACTATTTTTTCAAGCTCTGTTTCTTCCATAGCTTTGGGTAAATATTGTTGCAGTAATTCAATTTCATAATCCTGTTGCGCCACCAAATCAACTCGATTACCTTTTTCAAACATTTCCCGGGCTTCCTGTTTATTTTTTAGTTCTTTTTGCAATACACCCAATTCATCTTTTTCAGTCATCAAATCGGGGGGCAATGTTAGTGCCTTTTTATCAATAATTGATATTAGATACCTCAATACCCCCACTTTTTCACTATCTCCTAATTTTAGTGCCTCATCGGCATCCACTTTTATTTTATTTCGCCACATGGATTCTCATTTTTTTAGATCTGCGACGACATTTTTCTCGCCACAAAACTACTTTTTTAATCGCGTAACGCAATTCAGACGGCTTACTATAAGCAACCCGCTTTTTAATTTCTTCAGTTATGTCCTCTTCCAGACACAATCTGCGAAATTTACCGACAATATCATCTTTTGTTTCTCCTTTATTTCTTTTTACTACAATAGCCAATTTAAAACACCTCCTTTTTTAATAGACCTATTCTATCGATTATTATTTAGTTTGTAAACACTTTATTCGATCCAAACTATTTATTACCCCATCTTTATTAAAATCAACATTTATAGGACATTTTTCAATTGGTCTTTTTCTGACACAATTAATATAATCCATCACATTTGCCCCTTTTTTACACTCAGAAACTATTCCAGTAGGTACCGCCGTAGGCATTACCCTCACTTCTATCAATTTAGTTTTAAAAGAATAGGGAATACCATTATTATCAAAAACTTCTTCTCCCACCCGAATTCTAAAATAATAGTTAACATTTGGCTTAAGTGGCGATAAAACAACACTATGTGACACCGCCGCCTCAGATTCAGGCGCCCTCAATAATAATGCCGCCGGACTTGTTCCATACTCAACTATTCCCATCGTACTTTTATCCGATGTCCATGTTATCGTTGCCGATTTACCATCATCATGTGGAGTCGCTAAAACATTTTTAGGTATAGTATCAGCTGTTGCCCCACCTATATAAGTTTTAACTGTATTTACTCCCAACACTCCCAACACTCCCACCAACAACAATATCACAATAATCAAGACTGATTTAACAGTCCCCGTTTTATTCATAGCCATCTAAGAGCCACTCCCGCCAGAGCTCCCACAATACCAAAAATCATTAATCCTAGTGTCGCCCCAACACCACCAGTTCGAGGCAACTCTCCTGGAACTGTCGTCACATTATTAACCACTGTCGTTGGCACTGCAGTCGGCGCCGTCGGTGGATCCGTTGCTCCACCAGGACCAGCCGTAATAGTATAACTACCATTAACATTACTGACACAATCAATCACGTCATTTCCCGTCGTATCAAAAATATTTGTATCAATCGTCGATCCAGCAGTACAAGTAAAATTAACTGCTGCACTTCCCGCAGCTTTTGCCTTAAATGTCACCACTGCCAAATCACCCCTAATGGCCACCGCCTCAGCAATTCCCGCATCTCCAGCAGCATTAAACGACATATCAAACTTACCTTCAGTGTTGTAAATATTTTTTCCCATTGAATTGACAAAAGCTGGTGTCGAGGCTGGATCAATCGACACCACCTCAAGTTTAGTTGCATCAAACGTCACCCAAGCATCAACCGCAATTGATTTGGCAGTTCCCGAATCAACCCCCACCGTCACCTTAAATGTCGTCCCATTTTCATACGACCCAGTCGGTGAAGTTAATTTTAACATTGGACCAGCTTGTACTGCCCCAACCGAAGTTACAGCTAAAAACACAAATATAGCTAGGCAGATTTTTTTCATTCTTATCGAGAAATATTAATAACCAATTTTTCACTATTAAAAGGTAACACTTTCGCCGTAGCATTTTCAACCACCAAGGTCGCCTCTCCCAACCCAAATTCAACCTCACCCTCTTTAGCATAATTTACCTTTAATCGGGCAATTTCTATCTTTGTCCCTGCAGTTAGTCTAAAACCAGTCGCCTCTGAAACTAAAAAGTTCATTACCACCATTCCCTTTTCCGGATTAACCTTTTTAAAACTAGGCTCCACAAAATCAGCATTAGTTGTTACCTCGGACACAGTCACCATACTTGGATCGTATTTAATGTATAAATCCAAAGCATCAACAAATACATCTTTGTCTGAAGTTAAAAATAAAGGTAATTCCCCATCACTCCCCACAAACACATCATTTGTTTCTCCCCAAGTCAAGCTTATTGGCTGTAAAACCGCCGGCTTTCCCACCACTGGTACCACCTCAGTTTTCGGAGTATTTAATTTTGAAATAAATACTACCCCCTCGGCAACAACCAATATCGCTATTAAAGGAATTAAGATTTTCACTACATTTTTGTTCATATTTTTAATACAGTTGTCCTTGTTTATCTTGCAAGGAAATTTTTAATAAATTAACATCATTTGAATTAACCTGACAGTTACCATCAAGATCGCCTTTTAGATAACCACCTTCAGCCACAGTTTCGTGGACTAATGATTTAGTTTTAACATAGGCAAAATCAACCCCGTTTATCCAACCATCGGAAAAATCAGAATTAACCCCCACTACATCTCCTGGGATAATTGGATAATTCGAAAAATCATAAACTGGGCTAGTACTAACATCTGCTGTCAAAACCAATTCACCCCCAGCTTGATTATAGGCATCTGATTGATTATTTTTGCCATATTTTACCTGTAAATGTTTAGGTCCACTTATAAAAACTGCCACATCCGAAGTTTTACTAAACCCAGTCAAAACCAAACTACCCGAAAATACCAATCTATTACCAACAACTGTTTTTATTTCTGGCACTATATCAGTATAAACCATGCTTTCTCCCCCACCCAAGACAATAAATTGCAATGGCCAATTTACCACACATTGGGCACTATTGGGATTAACCCCTCCAAAAGCTATTTTATAGTTTAATACCGAATCTTGACCAGGACTGACAGTTGGAGTAATATCGGGACATTTTGTCATATCCAAAGTCCACTTTCCCTCAGCCACCGGACAACAAAACTGACTACCACCACAAGTTTCCAATCTACCAGCAATATTACAAATTGAAACGGCTGCCGTTCCATCAGCTTCAGGTGGAGTACAATTCGATAATTGTCCCACCCCCTCTCTACATACCTGTACACATTTATTATTTCCTCCGTCGTCTCCCCCACCACTCGGCTTCTTTGTCGGAGTCGCACTACTTCCACCAGTATACGGACTTGTCGGTACTACTGTTGGGTTTACTGTTTTGCAGAAAGTAACCAAACACGATACTGCATAAGGCATAGGTAAATCAGAATAGTAACATTGACTATTAATATTACAACTAGGTTTACAATAACACCTTGTTGCAGCTCCTCCAGTCGGTATCGCTACTGGTTTTGTTGGTGCTTTTGTTGAAATTCCCGTCGGCACTACTGTTGGTGCTTTTGCCCCCGTTAGTATTGCATCCAGATGACA
>MNZO01000040.1 GCA_001873665.1 Candidatus Shapirobacteria bacterium CG2_30_35_20
TGTAAATGTTAACTAATTCGTTGATGAAATTTGTGATTTAGGCGGTCTTCCTCCCAAAGACTGATGTGGCCTGTAATCATTGTAATAAACTAAATAATTAACTAGTTCCTGTTTTAATTCTTCGACACTGTTGTAGTAGGTATCTCTTAACATATCATCTTCAATGGTTCTCCATAATCGCTCCACCTTACCATTGGTTTGAGGTCTATATGGCCTGGTGTACCGATGTTTGATGTTCATCTCTTTTAACATTCTTTCAAATGGATGTTGATCTTTTTGTTGACTTCCTTTTTTCCCAAATTCAGGTCCGTTATCGGTTAATACTTCACTAAATTTAATTTGGTATTGACTTGAGATGTAATTAAAACATTTTAGGGTGGCAAACATTACCGTTAAACTAGTAATATCAGTGATTAATTCCGCCCAAGCGATGCGAGAGTAATCATCAATGACACAAACTAAATAGAGTTTATTGTTTTCATTTTTAATAATGCTTTGAGATAGGTGGTGGCAATCAATATGAGCCATATCTCCGGCCTTTTCCTTAATAATTACTCTTCTATTTTTTTTCATTGGTGGATTTAATCTGTTTAATCCTAATCTCTTGATAATATTGTACACACCCGAGGGTGAGGGTGTATAGGTTTTTAATGTTGGTTTCAGAATATCAACAATTTCATAACGATTATTACCCAATTCTCTGACTTTTTTAACTTTTTCTTCGATAAATGGTAATGGTCTTCGAGTTCTGTATTTGGGTCCTCTTTTTTGGGGCATCAAATCAACACTTTCCCCACTTTGTTTGAACCGACTGTAATATTTAAGGAAACTTTGGGCACAAGTATGATGATAAAGATAAAAATCTTTTACTTTTTTAAATTTAGGATGAACCTTCTTTTTAATTTGTTCGTATTCAGAAACTAGAAATTGATACTTTTGCAAATAATTTCTTTGTAGTGTTAGGTCTTCGGTATTTAGTCTCATATTTGTTGATAAATTGTAAACTAAATTTATCAACGAAATATCTAACATTTACAGCAATGACGTTCTTCGACCTATTTTATTCCACCACCATACTGCCATTCTCATCAGTCCGTAACACCGATGTTCCCACTCCCAACACTCTCCCCAAAACTTCGGCACTGGGATGACCATAACTATTTTTTCCTACCGAAACTATGGCATAATTTGCATTAATTTTACGCAACCATTCGACACTATTACCCGTCTTTGATCCATGATGTGACAATTTAACTACATCAATTGCTATATTTATTCTATCGATAATACTTTTTTCCACCACTTCATCAATATCACCAGTAAACAAAATATTTTTATTATCATAATTTAAAATTCCCACTACTGAATCATTTGTTCTCTCTTGCAAACCGACATCAGGATAAATCACTCTAAATTTAAAGTTTTGCCCCACCACTACATCACCCATATACAAATCCCCCAACCCTACAATTTTTTTAATATCATAATATTTTTTTAAATTTTCCAATGCTCCCGAGTGATCACTATCCAAGTGTGACAACAAAACCACTTCCAATTTTTTATCCCCCAATGGCAAATTCTCATCCAAACACTTTTCCACATTGCCTTTTGCCGACCCTGTATCAATCAACATTTCAAAGTTTCCCGAAATTACCAAGGCACTATCCCCTTGTCCCACATTACAAAAAACAACCTTTACTTTATTATTGGGTATCACCATCAACCACCCCCACCCCAAATAAATAATTCCCAGTAAATAATATTTTTTATACATGTTTTTTCCTCATATAATAACCAATTCCCATTAAATAACTACCTATCATCATCCATATATTAAAGCTAATTCTCAACTGAACCCAACTGGGTATGGATAAAATCTCCACCACTTTTTGCACATAAACCAACAGTGGATATAACAACCACAAAAGAGGTTGAAATATTATCCCCACAAACCCCAACACCGTAATCGTCTCCACCAAAAATAAAGTCATTAAATTTGATATTGGTGCTATCAAACTTAAACTCCCAAATTTGAAAGCCAACAGCGGCAATAAATACAAATTCACCCGCAAAGTTGTCTTGATTACTCCTTCATCATTATTTTGCGACACCGCCACAAATGCCAAAAATGACATCCAAAAACTGACCGACCCCAACACCCGATAATCAGCTACCACCATTATTAATATCACCAACACTATCATTCTTAAAAAGTTTGTTTTTCTCCCCAAAAATTGCCCCAAATACATTATTGTTACCATCACTACCGCTCGTATTGCCGGTATTTGCCACCCGATTAAATTTACATACAACCAACCCATCATTATCCCCACAACAATTGACCTCTTCCTGCCTATCCATTGGGCTAATAGTTCAATCAATCCTTTGACCACAATCATCAAGTTCGACCCCGATACGACTAATATATGTATCAACCCTGTGGCTACCATTTGCTGATAAAATTCTTTTGATACTCCTGAAACATCTCCAAACAACATCGCCACCAACATCGACGATTGTTGGTTTGGCAGATACTTAGCAATTACCTCCACCAAATAACTTTTAATCATAAAAAATTCTACAAATCAATTTTATCTTTGAGATTTTCATAAGTTTTTTCGCCAATTCCTGAAATATTTTTTAACTGTTCTTTAGATTTAAATTGACCAATCGACAATCTATAATCAACAATTCTTTGCGCCATTTTATCGCCTATCGATGGCAAATCAACCAACTGTCGCACACTCGCCGTATTAATATTAATTTTACCAGTTATTTTTTGTTCCGCCTTAACAATCATCGCTTCTTTTTCCTTTAAATTATCCCCTAGCTTTACCCGCAACCCCACAACCATCAACAATACTCCAATTACTATTACCCCATCCCCCCAATATTGTATAATTTTATTATGTCTCAATATATTAAAATATTATCATTTTTTATTGCTTGTCTCCTATCTACTATTATTATCAATGCCCCCTTCAATTATTATTCCCCTCAAATCATTGCCATTTTTGTCATCTTCATTATCACCTCCTATTTATTCAAGAAAAAACTTTTTATTACCCCCCTCATCTTTTTAGTCCAAATTATTGTTTTTAGTACTGGTAGTCTTCATTCACCCCTCTTATTTCTCGAATATTTTCTCCTCTTTTCTCTCGCTTTCACCGAAACTCCCAAGCTAATCCTAATTTATTCATTAATCCTCTCTCTTTTTATTTCCCAATCTCTCATCAATTTTTCCTCGCTCATTTATCTTTTATCCTTTGTCTTTATTGCCCCTCTAGCTTATTTTGTCACCCAAAACTCTCAAGAAAATAAAACTCTATCATACGATCGCGAAGAAACCCTACTTTGGCTAACTCTCGATTTAAAACAAAAACTACAAAAACTTTTACCCAACAAAGATATCCAAAAAATTATCAATCATACTGATGAACTTATCAAAGAGCTGGAAAAAAATGATTAAACTCTGTTATCTGTTATCTGTTATCTGTTATCTGTTATCTGTTATCTGTTATCTGTTATCTTCCCCTATTTATGCCCAACATTTCGAATCAAGCAACTACAACATTGACTGGGGTAATTTCAATATGACCTCAGGCCGTAAAAGTTCCACCAATTACTCCCTGACCGATACTGTTGGCCAAAATGCCCCCGGTGAATACAGTAAAACCGGTGTCAAATTAAAATCCGGTTTTCAATACATTTATCCTTTTGACGAATTCTCCTTTGCTATCGATAATTTAGATATCAACTTTGGCACCCTCACCCCCAGTGTCGCCACTACGGCCGTTTCTACCCTCACCACCACCTCCCCCTCTGGCCTCGGTTTTCAAATCACCACCCAAGAAAACTCTCCTCTTCGCCTTAATAGTGGTACAACTATCCCCGATGTTTTGGGTGATAATAATTTAGCGTCTGAATTCGTGGCCGACACTTGGACCAATGCCACCACCTACGGTTTTGGTTTTAATGCCAACACTACTTATTTTTCCACCACCAATCACTTTCGCCAATTTGCCAACATCTCTCAATCAGAAGTACCTCAAATTTTTGATTCTAGTAATACTCACGTCAAAAATCACACTACCACCATTACCTACAAAATCAACATTTCTTCATCTCAAGCTGCCGGTACCTACCAAAATTATATCGTTTACACCGCTACCCCTCAATATTAATCTATGACCAATTTATCAATTCAACCCTCACAACTCGAAATTCAATTAAAACCCGGCACCAACTATGTTCAAAGCTATATTATCAAAAATAATGGCGACGTTTCAGTTACTCTCAACACTTCGGTTGATACCTGGCTCCCCCAAGGTCTAAATGGCAATATTATTTATCTCAATTCTCCTCCCAATTTAAATATTTCCCTATCAAATTCAGATTTAAAACTCGGTCAAAATTTTATTCTCAACCCTAATCAAAGTAAACAATTAGTCCTAAAAATTCAAGGCGATACCCCTGGTGACTATTATTTTACTTTTTTTGTCAATCAAGATGTTTCTTCCAATCCTTCAACCAATTCTACCCAGCTTATCAGACTTGGCTCCCATCTGCTAATTTCTATTTCTGATTCCGAATTACCAACTACCAACTTCAAAATAAATAATTTTAAAGTTCAAAACCCCTTTATTGATTGTTTTTTCTCTTCCGTTAAATTTTCCGGAGAGATTCAAAATAATTCTAATTATTTTGACAAAATTGACAATACTATTAGTATCTCCAAAAATAATACTGTCATTAACAAATTAACAATTTTCCCCGATAATGTTTTGTCCCATCATTCTCGAACCCTGCGCTGCTTAAACGATAAATCACCAGCTGAATGTCAACTCTCAAAACCCCTCTGGCCAGGCATTTACCAAGCCTCAATTGACAATACCTCCACTTCCTTTATAGTATTACCATATTCTTTACTCATATTTCTGTTACTATTAATCATTACCAAACTACTTATAGACAAAAAAAATAATGTTTTATGATTAATTCAGTGAAAAACCTAATATTTTTTGTAATTATCATCACCGCCACTGTCATCTCAATTGTTTATTATCCTCGACCAATTAAATCAGCTCCCCCCACCTCGGTCAAAGATACTCTGTCTTCATCTCAACTGTCCTATTTTGCCCGCCTTGGCACTGGCGTCAGTGCCAGCGACTCACTTATCCGCGTTGCTCTTTCCGGCAACCCCACCAATGACACCAACAATCTCTTTGTCGGCGATACTATTGGTATTGGCACTACCGTGACTGGTCTTCTAACTCTCTATACTGTCAAAGATATTGGCAACACTGCTCTTTTTCAAATTAACAGTCCTATTAGCCAGAGTAACACTTTTGTCAATGCTGCCATTATTTCTACTCATTCTGCTGTCCATACCTTTTCCTTTACTCCTCAATCAAATTTTACTGGTGGTTATTGGGAATTTTTAATCAAAGCTTCAAATACTGCCGGAGAGGCTATCAATGATGGAATCCCTGATTCTAACGGTTTCGATTTAGGCGCCACTACCCCCAGCTCTGGTGCCAATGGTGTTGGTACTCGTCTCAAAGTTACCGACGTCACTTGTCCTTCCAACTGGGGCATTGGAGCTACTACTGCCTACAATGTCGGCACTACTGCCGTCATTACCAGCGGTGTTGGCACTACCGCTACCTATCACGTTATCTCTTGTTACCTTGGTATTGGTGGTACCAATCAAATTGGAGTTGGTTACACCATGACTATCGGTAAAGACCTTGCCTCAGGTAGTCAACTAATCAATCCCAGCCCAGCCAATACTGCCGAAGGTTCAGCCGATGTTTATACTTTTTATATTCGTCACCGCGATTCTTCTTCCGCTTTATTTGACGGCGACACTATTCAAGGTAAAATCGCTCTAGTTGAAGCCGTCCGAGTCACTGCTACCGTCGACCCCACCATCACTTTTACTATTGATGCCACTGGAGTCGGCACTGGTTCCACCGCCTGTAATTCTCCCGCTTTTGGTCTCAATGGTGCCAACACCACTGCCACCCAAGTCGCCTTTGGTACCCTGATTCTCGACTCAGCCAACGATCTTGGCCACCGTCTGTCTGCTATCACCAATGCCGATAATGGTTATATTGTCACTGTTTATGAAGATGGTAAAATGGAAAATATTACCAGTGGTACCACCATTCCTGATACCACCTGTGGTGGTGGAGGCTGTACCACCAGTGGTGTTGGTACCTCATGGACCTCTTTTACAGCTTCCGGTTGGGGTTATACCATTCAAAATCTTTCCGTTGGTACTACTATTTTCAGTTATGGCAATTACCGACCATTTGGCGATGGGGCTGCCAATGCTCAACAGATTATGAAAAACATCGCCACCCCCTCCGCCACCGAACAAGCTTATGTTTGTTATCGTCTCACCGCCTCCTCCACCCAAGAAGCTGGCAATTATGAAAATCGTTTAATTTATACTGCTACCGCCACTTTTTAAGCTAAAAAACAAATTACAAATCTACAATTTCCAAACAAATGACAAATTACAAATCACAAAAAACCAACAATAAATTTTTTAATTGGAAATTGATTATTGTGATTTGCTTGGAAATTGTTTTTTGGAAATTGGAAATTCCTCAAACCATTAATGCTCAATCATCTTTAGGTTTGTCGGCCATTCCCCCTCGTCTCGAAATAACTGTCAATCCCGGCCAAACAATTACAAAAACCATCAAAGTTAGAAACGAATCAAAACTAGAAAAAATAATTACCACCGATATCAAAGATTTTATCGTCGTTGATGACAGTGGCACCCCCCTTCAAATCGACAATCAAGACCTATCCAATCGTTGGGCAGCCAGTAGTTGGATCCAGGTTTCTGCTGATAAATTAAAATTAAAACCCGGGGAAACCCGCAGTCTCAGTGTTACCGTCATTGCTCCCGACGATGCCCTCCCCGGTGGTCATTATGCCATGATTCTCCACTCCCCTAGCAATGATACCGTCCTCTCCCAAACTAGTGCTGTCATTCAAGCCAATGTCGGTACCTTAGTCTATATTACTATTCCCGGCAACATCAACGAAGCCGCCCAAATTAAAGACTTTTCTGCTCCCTCTTTTTCCGAATATGGACCAATTCCTTTTACTGCCACTATCACCAACCTCTCCGACATTCACATCACCCCCCAAGCTGTTATTAACATTACTAATTTACTTGGTCTTAAAACTGCCATTCTTCCCCTCGATAATATTAATATTTTTCCCTACACCAGCCGAGAATTTACCACCAATTTAAATAAACAATTATTATTCGGACGTTTCAAAGCTATTTTATCCGCCGCCTATGGCACTACTGGTCAAATCGCCACCAGTACCATTTTCTTTTGGGTTATCCCCTACAAATTAGTCATCACTCTAATTGCCATTTTAACTATTATTGTCTTAATTATCAAACTCAAAAAAATTAATCAGCAAGAAATGGAACAATCATCTCCTAAAATAGTTGAATTAGAACAAGAGTTAGAAACTCTCAAAAAGAAATATAAAGATCGAAATTAACAAATCAGCTGCTGTCAGCGCTTCTGTTCCTGACAATCGGTTAATAATATTTGGTTATACTTCCCCGACTTCTCGCATCGAAATTTCTAATAGCAAATTATTTAGTGTTACTTACAGTGATAAAAATGGCTATTTTATTTTTGATCGTCTCATTATTCCCAAAAATTCTGGTGAGTATTGTTTGACCACTATCGACGAATCAGGTCGTAGTAGTCCACCACTTTGCCTCCCTCCACTTCCAGCTACCAACACCCTTACTAACGTCGGTCCCATTGTTATCGCCCCTTCTCTGTCCCAAGACAACAATTCCCAAAGCCTGGTTGCTTCTGGTCAAAGTGTTCCCGATTCAGTTGTTAACATTCAACTGTTTCAAGTTGAAAACAAACCCAGTTTGGTCAAAAAAGCCCAAGCTTTCTCCCTACCTCAATTTTCCACTACCACCGACCACAATGGCAATTTTAATTTAAATCTCCCCACCCAGTACGCCTCGGCATACCGCTATTATGCCACCATTATTACTCCCAATTCACTCTCCAGCGCCAAATCAAATTCTCTTTATTATCAAAACTCTATTTCCCGAAATTACATACTCTTCATTTTCCTCTTTATTGCTGTCATAATTAGTTTATTAATATTATTTGTCAAAAAATATAAAAAACACCCAACTATTAATCATTATTATCTTGCTTTGCGGCCTCGTTATTGGCCTCGTCGTCTCTTCTAGGTCTGTCATTTTTCAAGGCAAGGCCAGTTCTACCAACAACAATTCTGTCAGTGTCCAAAACTCTTATCTGTTTGCCTCCCCTTTAGCCGCCAAAGCCGACGGACAGGAAAAAATTAGATTAACTATATTTTTATTAGACTCTCGAGGACTAGGTATTAGCCACCAAAAAGTAACCATAAATGCACCCAGTTCGCTTCAACTAATTAATACTCAACCTACTACCGATGATACCGGCAAAGCCATTTTCGATTCCTCATCTACCGTCGCCACCACCTACCAAATTTCCGCCTCCACTGGCAACCAAGTTTTACCCCAAAAAGTGAAAATAACATTTAATTAGATCTCAGACCTTCAGTTTTTCAGATATCAGAAAGAATTGACAATATAGATCTCAGACCTTCAGTTTTTCAGATATCAGAAAGAATTGACAATATAGATCTCAGACCTTCAGTTTTTCAGATATCGAAAGAATTGACAATATAGATCTCAGACCTTCAGTTTTTCAGATATCAGAAAAACAATAAACAGTGCTAAAATTATTACGATGGAAGATAATAAATTTGAAAAACTAAAAGTTTGGAAAGTATCTCATGAATTAGTGTTAGAAATATATAAATTAACAAAAAGTTTTCCATCAGAAGAAAAATATTCATTAGTTGATCAAATTAAAAGATCCTCAAGTTCAATTGCTGCTAATATTGTCGAAGGTAACGAAAGAAAAACAAAAAAAGAATTCATTCAATATTTATATCAAGCCAAAGGTTCCTGTGCTGAAACAAAATACCATTTATTATTATCTCGTGACTTAGGTTATATCAATACTGAAAATTATCAAAAACTAGCTGGTATGACTATCGAGATTAGCAAAATGCTGGCATCATTAATTAACTATCTTAAATCTGACATCTGACATCTGAGATCTGAAAAACTGAGATCTAATTCCTAAACGTCACCACTACCACCTTGCCTACCGCTACCCCATCAATCGTCGCCGTTAGTTTAAACTGACCTCCAGTTGCTGACTTAACCTCAAAACTAGCTTTTCCATTTACATCAGTTACCCCAGTCAAAACCTCTTCCCCCATCCCAGTCACTTCCACACTTTTATTTTTCACCCCTTTCCCTGTCGCATCCAAGGCAA
>MNZO01000033.1 GCA_001873665.1 Candidatus Shapirobacteria bacterium CG2_30_35_20
TTCCCTTTCCAACCTCTAATTCTTTTAGCCCCAAAGTATGATTCATCTAATTCGACTACACCAATTATTTTTTGAAATTCAATAATTTGATTTTGAAAAATCAAATGACGAAAAATGTTGTAAAATCTATTAACTGTGTTGCGGTTGATACCTGTCAATTCACTGGTTTTTGAAGCTTCAATATCAACACAAAAATGCTTAACAATTTTTTTTATTTTAAAATCACTAATTTTAGCGTATTTAATCATCATTTTAGGCTATCAGATAAAAATCTTATAGTCTAGAGCCAAATAAATTATGCCCCGCAAACAGCCACTTACCTACGATGAATTCAAATCAATTTATTCACGTGTTCCTCGATTGTGTATCGACTTATTAATCAAAACCCCACAGGGGTATTTGTTGACTTTACGCCAAAAAAACGGCTATATTAATCAATGGCATATGCCAGGTGGCACAGTATTTTTTCACGAAAAAATCGCCGACGCTATCCAGCGTGTTGCCTTTGAAGAAATCGGGATATCAGTAGTTGTCAAAAAATCTTTAGGCTATGTCGAATATTTTAGCGAGGTGGCAGAACGCGGTTTTGGTTACACCATTTCACTGGCTTTTTTATGTACCCTCCCTAAAAATGTCAAAATTATCCTCGACAATCAAGCCAACGAATTTGATTTTTTCAAAACTATTCCCAGCAATACAGTTCTCGAACAAAAAGAATTTATCAATCGTTTGTGATTTTATCTCCCAATCTTTTTCGTAAATTTTAGTTTATATTTTATATTTTGATATACCAGGCTTATTAGTTGATTGATAAGCCAAGTCCCCGTTATCAACATAAAAAAGTACCATACTCCAATCCAGGTCACAGATGGGAATTCAACTTTTGATAAATAACCAATAATCCCCGATAATACCCCAACAGTAGTAATTAGTCTTAAGGACTGAATACTATTGTTTGCACTCTGATTTTTAACCTCCACCACGACTGCAATTGCGGTGTCAATATAATCTTGTGTCATCTTCCATATCTCTTGAATATAATTTAAAGTATTAACCAGCGTTTCATACTTATATTGAAAAATAGATAACAATTGGCTGTCAATTTCCAGTTTTTTAGCTATCGACCCCCGTGTTTTGACATATGATCCCATTTGGTTAATTCGACTTTTAATCAAACTTATGGTTTTTTGTAGTGAGTCGAGCCTTCCTCGCACCATCTCCACATTCTTACCCTGAATTGACCCTCTCTCTTTAATTTCCGAAATTTCTTCCCATACTTCACGGTGAATATCGAGGTAGGTTTGCAGTTGGTCTTTAAATTCTCGGAAAAATATTTGCATTTCAATTAGATCTTGTAAATATTTTTCTTTTTTAGTAGTAACCATTACCACATATTTTGGCGTCTTAAAAACCGACAAACTTTTTGATATTACTTCGTTATAGACCTCTCCAAATTTGTATTTATTTAATAAATCTTTTGATTTTGCCGATACTGTTGAAATTACGACGGGATGTGAAGTTTTAATTGCTGCCAATATTTTTGGTGTTGGTGCTCCCAGCGAAAATATATATGACACCGCCGGGTGAATATGTTCTTCATAATAATAGGTCAAAATATTCTGTCCACTTTTTACATCATTTGTCGTTATTTCCAAAATATACAAACCATCTTCGTAGTAGCGGACTTCAATCCCATTTCGAGTTTTGCATTTAATATATTCCAAATCTCCCCATTCCCTGGTGACTGACACAAAATCAAAATTGTGCAAAAAGTTATTCAGTTTTCCCTTATCTAGGTTCAAATTTGATTTACCTCGGGCAAATAGATCGTAAATTTCCGACAAATGCAGTGTCGTTCTCTGATACCACCCTCCAAAAGTAATTGTAAACATTAATTAAGAATAGCAGATTTTAATAAAAATATATTCGGTCTTTATTCGTATTATCTTATTGACAACATGTTTTCTCAGAGTATTCTCTTTGTATGAATGAAAACCACTTATCCATATTTAAAGGCAAACAAATTCGACGAGTTATTTATCAAAATGAGTGGTGGTTTGTGGTCGAAGACATCGTCAAAGCAATAACTGACACTCCAAATCCAAAGGATTATATCAACAAAATGCGCCTAAGGGATGTGGAATTAGGTAAAGGGTATGGACAATTTGTCCACACCCTTTATGTTCAAACTTCGGGTGGTCATCAATTAATGAATTGTATTAATACAGAAAGTGCATTTCGTGTTATTCAATCAATTCCCTCACCAAAGGCCGAACCATTTAAAATGTGGCTGGCCAAAGTTGGTTATCAACGAGTGCAGGAGATTGAAGATCCAGAATTGGGGGCAAAGCGTACTCGTGCTTTATACAAAGCCAAAGGTTATCCCGATTCATGGATAGAAAAACGCATGCGAGGTATTGTTATCCGTGAGGAATTAACCAATGAATGGCAAAATCGTGGAGCAAAAGAAGACAGGGATTATCAAATTTTAACTATTGAAAGGTCTAAAACGAGAAAATCTCCGCGACCACACTTGCCCGCCTATGGAGGGTGGATGATTTTGAATTAATTTTTACGATGCTTGGTGAAAAATCGACCAGTGAAATCCACAAAGTTGAAGATTCAAGAGGCGTTCCAAAATTAAAAAGCGATGCCGTTCGCGGCGGCCATATTGCCGGCAACGCTCGCCACGAGCTCGAGCACGAACTAAAACGTTCAATTGTCTCCAAGAAAAATTTTATCCCCCTCGTGTCAAAGAGGGGGTAGGGGGAGATTGAACACGACTAAAGTCAATAGTTACTGTAAAATACAATCTATGACCGCCAAAGATACCCTCATGCAATTTGTACCCATTATTGATGAAAAACTTAAACAATATTGGGAAAAAGAAATAAATTTAAACTTTGGTTTTAACCAAAAACAACGTTATCTCGTCAAAAAAATGTTACTCCACGCCTCTGAGCACAATCTTCGCCCCGCCAAACGTATTCGGGCCGCCTTTGTCTATTATGGCTATATGTTGGGTAAAAACCCTGATGAAAATATTTGGAATGCCGCCATGTCAGTCGAGTTAGTCCACACCGCGCTGTTAATGCACGACGATTTTATGGATCAAGACGAAGTTCGTCGAGGTAAACTAACGACTCATAAATATTTTGAGGATGGTGATTCTCATTATGGAGAATCTATGGCAGTTGATATTGGTGATGCTGTTTTAGAACTAGGTCACGAACTTTTATTAAATTCAAATTTTGATCCAAAATTAGTATTAAAAGCCAATCAAAAATTAATGCGCGGTATCGCCAATACCGCTTGGGGTCAGGCCTACGATATTACCGTCGAAAAAATAATTGACCGGTGTAATGAGGATGATGCTATGACCGTTCACAAGGCTAAAACCGCTATTTATACTTACGAAAACCCTCTATATATCGGCGCAATTCTTGCAGGCCTTAGTAGTGATGTCCTAAATGTTTTGACCGATTATTCCATGGATGGGGGAGTTGCCTTTCAGCTCCAAGACGATATTTTAGGAGTGTATGGTAACCCCGAAAAAACAGGCAAGTCAGCCAATTCTGATTTACTTCAGGGCAAAGTAACTCTCTTAGTTTTAAAAACTTTACAAGACGGTACCCCGCAACAAATCGCCAATCTCAAAAAAGTTTGGGGCCACAGGTCCGCCGAGGAGACGGACATTAATAACGCAAAACAAGCAATAAAAGACAGTGGCTCTCTAGATTATTCCATAAAAATTTCTCGTGAGCTTGCCCATAAAGCCGCCAACACTGCCCAAGGTTTAAGTAAACTAAATTGTAATCAAGAAGCAGTTGATTTTATTTCAGGTGTTTCTGAGTATATGGCAAATCGCGAGCTTTAGGTTATACTATGTTAATGCCAGAGCAAAATGAAATTTTAACCACTACAACTGAGCTTTCTCCTGAAAATAAATCAGTTCAGACACGTGATATTATTGACCATCGTCAACCCGAAGCATTTGTCCCTCGTGAGTTAAAGTCATTTCTCCAAAAAATAGAAGACGATCCCACTACCACCCCCACTTTTGATCCGTCAGGTCAACCCCAATTGTCACCATCACCTTCACAAAATCCCAAAATCGTCATTCCCATCACCCGTACCACTTTTATTGATGGTTTCAAAAAAAGCTTTGACGATGTTGGTCATTGGTTATCAGTTTTTTTCTTTCGCGAAATAAAGTTAAAAGAAAGCCATATCACCTTCAAACCCGATGATACCTGAATATATTATTACTATTTTCTTATCGGTTATCGGTTATCTATTATCTATTATCTTGCTTTTATGTTTATTATCAGTTTTTTTCTATTTCTTTACCCTATGGTATCGCTGGAAAGACAGGGAAAAACACTCTCTAAATTTAGTCACTCTCTTAATTGCCGTCCCTCAAGACAACGAAGTCAAAATCGATGCTACCGAAAATATTTTGGCCTCACTGGGCACTCTTTATAAGTCTCCAAAATTCAAATTTCTTTCTGTTTTTAATTCGCAACCATCTTTTTCTCTTGAAATTGTCGGTACTCACGATGATATTAAATTTTACATCTGTATTCCCAAAAAATACCAAGATCTAGTCGAAAAACAATTTTATAGTGTCTATGCTGGTGCCGATATTCGAGTTGTTGACGAGCCTAACATCTTTTTTGAAAAAGGCCATGTCGAGTACGCTTGGTTGGGACTTAAAAAGACCCCTTTTTATCCCATTAAAACTTACAAAGAAATTCCCACTGATCCACTTTCCTCCATCACTTCAGTATTATCCAAATTAGGTCAGGGTGAAACTATGGCCATTCAAATGGTTCTTAGTCCTACTGATGGTAGCTGGTCAAAAGCTGGCAAAGGATTTATTAGCAGTACCAAAAAATCCGAAAGTAATGCCGAAAAGGCCAGTTACAAAGTCGATGCCCGTCAGCTTGAGGCCATCGAAAATAAATCCAGTAAAACTGGTTTTGAAACAGCTCTTAGGTTGGTATCTATCGCCCCCGATCGCGATACTGCCAAACGCAATATGGGTAATTTAAAAGCCTGTTTTACTCAATTTGAATCACCGTGGAACAAGCTTTCGGGTCGCAAAATTCGTCTAAACTCTCTTTTTGTCGACGATTTTATTTACAAATACCCCATTATTTTTTGGCACAAAGGCATGACAATTTTGTCGGTCGATGAAATCGCCTCAATTTTTCATTTACCCAACAAATCCATCGAAACGCCAAACCTCCACTGGCTCAAGGCCAAAAAGGCCGCCGCTCCACCCGACTCTCCCGAGTCTGGTCTATATATTGGTGATAATATCTACCGTGGTGTTGATACCAAAATCCATTTAACCGATTCTGACCGTCAACGTCATTTTTATATTGTTGGGCAAACTGGTGTCGGTAAATCATGGTTGCTGGCTGATATGGCACTGCAAGATATTAAAGCTGGCAAAGGTGTCTGTTTTATTGACCCTCATGATACCTATGAAAGTATTTTGGAGCGCATCCCCCCCGAGCGGGTTGATGATGTCATTTATTTTGATCCCTCTCAAACCGACAGACCCATGGGTTTCAATGTTATGGAATGTGATCGTGATGACCAAAAAGATTTTGTGACTTCATCAATTATCAATTTAATGTACAAGTTGTACGATCCATACAAAACTGGTATCGTCGGACCTCGTTTCGAACACGCCATTCGCAATATTATGTTGACAGTTATGTCCGAACCCGGTGCCACTTTTATTGAAATTGTTCGTTGTCTCACCGATCCCTCTTATGTCCAATATTTACTTCCCAAGGTTCAAGATCCTATGGTCAAACGTTATTGGACCGATCAAATCGCTCAGACCAACGATTTTCATAAATCCGAAGTATTAGACTACATCGTTTCCAAGTTTGGTCGTTTTATCACCAATACCATGATGCGCAATATCATTGGCCAATCAACCTCTTCTTTTAATTTTCGTGAGGCCATGGATAATGGCAAAATTTTGATTATCAATTTGGCCAAGGGTACGATAGGGGAGGAGAATTCAGCCTTTTTAGGTTTAGTCTTAATCCCCAAAATTTTAATTGCCGCCATGAGTCGGCAGGATACCCCAGAGGCCAACCGTCGCGATTTTTACCTCTATGTCGACGAATTCCAAAACTTTGCCACTCAAGATTTTGCTATCATTCTCTCCGAAGCGCGCAAATATCATCTAAATTTAACAGTGGCAAATCAGTTCGTTTCCCAAATGGACGAAGAAGTCAAAAACGCCGTCTTTGGTAATGTTGGCTCAATCTGTTCTTTCCGTGTTGGAATTTCTGATGCCGACTTTTTATCTCATCAATTCCAACCCACCTTTGGTGAGCACGATTTGTTAAACCTAGGGACTGGTGAAATTTATCTCAAAACCCTGGTCAATGGTACTCCCAAACCTCCATTTTCGGTCAAGGTAGCCGCTATCGAAAAACAAAAACCCGGTAACCCAAAGATGGCGGAGATGATCAAAAAATTATCCTCACTCAAGTACGGCCGCCCCCTCGCTATCGTCGAATCTGACATTGCCAAACGCGCCAGATTATAGCTCCTTTAATTTAATTCCTCTTGTCTCTTCTTTATTATCAATCAAATCCAAATATTTTTCAGTCGTGGAAATGCGTTTGTGTCCACAAACTTGTGACACCACATCAATCGGTACTCCGGCTTTAAGTTGATAGACAATAAATGTGTTGCGCAAATCATTAACCTTTATATCTTTAATATCGGCCTTAGTAAAATATCGATCTAGCAGACTTCTAATATTTCTTGCTAGCAATATTCGTCCTGTCTTGGTAATAAATACATTTTTTGATTTACTTTCACCCCTAATTTCTTCAATATATCTTTTTAAAGCCATTTTAGCCGAATTATTTAGTGGTACATTTCGAGTTGGGTGGCTTTCATATGTTTCAATCACGACTTCATTGTCCTTAACATCCGACATTTTCATATTTTCGATTTCTTTAATTCGGAGTCCTGCTTGTAACATCAGTTCTACTATTGCAGTCGCCCGAATATCATTTCGACAGGCGTCTCGCAAAGATCTGTATTCTACTGCCTTCAAAATCTTTGGTGCTTCATTTTCATATTTTGGGTGTTTAACCTCGGACGATGGGTTAATGTCACATTTTCCCTCTGTTTTTAAAAATGAAAAATAATTTTTAATCGAATTAAGTTTACGGGAAATCGATTTGGCAGTATAACCATTATCAGTCAAATCTTTTTTAAAGCTTTCAATGCTTTTTACTGTCACTGCCTCGACATTTTCAACTTTTTCTTTGTCCAGTAAAAAACGAATTAGCTGATTAATATCACCTTTATAGGCCACAATAGTATTAATTGATTTGCCATTTGATGACAAACTTTTGCTAAACTGGTTTAAGGCGTCGACGAGAGTTATCATTATTTATATTCAAAAATTATCTTATAGTACCATTAATTAGGCTACATGGCAAGCAAATATGATAAAAAACCTCATTGTTCGTCTTATTTTAATTTCCATAATTTTTTCCTCACTCTTGGCCATATATCGTCAAGTCATGATAATTCGTTCTGCTCAAACTTCATTGCAACAACTTGAGTCAAAAGTGTCAAAATTAGAGCTACGAAACAATGCTTTGCAAGAAGCTTTAAAGTAGTGATATAATTCAACGTCCTTTGATAACATGCGGGGTAGTGTACGGCTGCACGTCAGGCTCATAATCTGACAGATCTGGTTCAACTCCAGGCTCCGCAACATCCAAAATTGTCCCTTTCGAGGGACTTTTTTGTGGACTACGTTCGTCATTGCGACCCAGCAGCTGCCGGGGAAGCAATTTCATTGGGATTGATCAAGCCTTTTTTAAATATATTAAATAAGCTATAATTCCATACGAAGGCAGGGTAGCTCAGCTGGTTAGAGCATTGCATTCATAACGCAAAGGTCGTGGGTTCAAGTCCCACTCCTGCTACTAAAAGCAATTTACAATTTGAAATATATTTTTAAAAATTTAGTCATTTATTAATTTAAAATTAATTAAAAATTTAAAATTATAAATTAAAAATTAGTTTAACTTTAATTTGGGCATGTAGCTCAGCTGGTTAGAGCACTCCGACGTACGTCGGAGGGGTCCAGGTTCGAATCCTGGTTTGTCAACTTGGGTGCATAGCTCAGCTGGTTAGAGCACCGATCTTATAAGTCGGTGGTCCTAGGTTCGAATCCTAGTGCACCTACAATGGACGGGTACTTATACATTTTAAAGAGCAATAAAACTACATATATTACATTGGTAGTTCCCCAAATCCTGAAAATCAGCTTATTAGTCAGCATAATTGTGGATTCGTTAGATCAACAAAATCAGAAATCCCACGGGAAATTATATTTAAATAAAAATATGATTCTCTAACAATTGCAAGGAAAATTGAATATAAGTTAAAGAATTTGAAGTCAAGAAAAATAATCGAACAAATAATTTTGTAGGGCTGTACGTACAAATTCGAACGTATTTTTAAAAAAATAACTTCAGCTCCGCCACCGTCAAAGCTATGGCGGACACGGTCGATTGAAAATTATTTTTTGCGCGCGCGATTCTGCGATTGCTCCGCAATCGCTTTATGTTTCAAATAACAAAGTTTAAAATCCCCAGCTTTGATTAGTTTTTTTCATCCACTCTCCGAGCGAAATTTGACCTCCGCTAACAACATCTTCAACGGTAATTATTCTGGTAGTGATATTAACATTAAAAGTATCAATTCTAGATGTGTGAGGATCGTCTGGAAAACTCTCTCGAAGCGACACCGTCATAACGTCACCCTCTATTCCTTCAGGAGTATAGAATGGCTTTCGTCCTTCCTTTATAACCGACTTTTCAATATTTTGGATTTCAGGAATTGTTTCTAAAATAGAAATAGCTTTC
>MNZO01000024.1 GCA_001873665.1 Candidatus Shapirobacteria bacterium CG2_30_35_20
AGAAATGAGCTTGTGGAGATAGAAACAAAACTTGATCGCTTGCTTGACTTACAACTGGACGGCAATTTATCGCAAGCGGAATATACCGCTAAAAAGTACAAGCTCATTCTCGCTAAAAAAGATTTGGAAGAAAAAATCTCCGCTTTTGGGCGAAAGAGCAATAATCGGTTCGAACTTGCCATTGCCTTTCTAAAAGACGCCAACCAAGCCGAAAAATACGCTCAACAAGAAAATCCCGAAAGGATTCGGGATTTTCTCAAAAAGATTGGTTCGAACTTCCGCATTGCCGACCGCACGCTGGCGTGCGATTTCAAAAATGCCTTCAAAATTGCGGAAAAATATCATGCCGAGGCGCTTTGCACCGAGGCTTCCAACCTTGATTTTTCGAAATGTGATTCTTGGCGGAGAGGGCGGGATTCGAACCCGCGAGCTTTTTACGGCGCAGACTTTCCAGGTCTGTGGAATGAACCACTATCCGACCTCTCCTGGGTTCACTATTCTACCTATTTTGGGACTTTTAATAAAGCGTCTAGTCGGGCGGAGGCTATTTTTAACAATTTTCGCTCGGATTCATAGGCCAACTTGTCCAAAGCCTCAACAAATGAAAACCATTCACGGTCCAAAACTACTTCATGATCAGTGTACCGCATATCACTTTCACCTAAATATTCCATTAAAAAGAAAGTTACTTTTTTGATAATTTTTTTGCGAGTTTCTTTGTCCCACAAAATATAATCATTGGATCCAATTTTGTTGATGACTTTGCTTTTAATTCTCCCCTCTTCTTCGACTTCACGCATAGCTGTTTGTTTTAAAACTTCATTTTCCTGAACATGGCCTTTGGGAAATTTGTAAACAGTAACATGGACAGTTTCGCCACTAGTGTGAATAGTTTTTTTTGACAAAATTTTTATGACCAACCAAAAAACCCGACCTTTAATAACACGGAAAACCAAGCCCCCCGCCGAGCGTTCGTCGAAAACAGACATAAGGTATTATACCGTGGAATCCCGAATATCGGTGACTTGACCTTGAGATATTTTTACTAAATTGTCGATCGTCAGGGGAAAAACTGAATTGTTAGCACCAGCGGCGGCCCAAATGGTATCAAATTTTAATAGATCCTGATCTATGAATGTGATAATTTTTTTTAAAAAAGCAAAAGGTGGAACGCCACCAATGGTGTAGCCGGTCGCTTCTTTGACAAAATCGGCGTCAGCCTTGTGAATTGTTTCACCCAAAAGATTGGCTATTTTTGAGACATCTACTCGATTACTGCCGGAAGCTACAACTAAAACTGGTTGACCTGATTCTGATTTAAAAATGAGAGATTTGGCGATTTGGGAAACATCACAGTCAAGGGCAGTGGCAGCTTGTTTTGCGGTATGGGTAAACTCATCAAAATCGTGAACTTTGATATCAAGATTATTTTGTTTTAAATAGTTGATAAATTGTTGATTCATAAATTAACTAAATTTTCAATTTAAAATTTTTAATTTTTAATCAATTTTTAAATCTTAATTTTAAATTTTAAATTGAATCATTTTAAATTGATTGTAAATTGTAAATTGAAAATTGTTAATTTTCTTTGAGTGTTCCTGCTGGGAGTCGAACCCAGAACGATCCCTTCGGAGGGGATAATCATATCCATTTAACGACAGGAACGACATACTATTATATCGATAAATTACAAGGAACAGACACGCAGGTCTGTTCCTACATAAAATTTTGACATATAAGGATATATTTACTTCGGTAAAGTTTCGGTTATAGTTATAGTATGAATAACAACATTGAAATCTCAGACCCAATTATTTTTCAACAAAAAGAAATTCGTCGAATATGGAATAAGACAGAGTGGTTTTTTCTATATTAGACATTATTTCAGTATTAACCGATAGTCCTACACCAAAAACATATTGGGCTAAAATGAAAATTCGAGATCAAGGTTTAAATCAACTGTTCCCAATTTGGGAACGGTTGAAATTAAAGGCAAAGGATGGCAAAATTCGTGAAACTGATTGCGCAAATCAACAGGGAATTCTCCGCATTATTCAATCAATTCCAAGTAAAAAGGCCGAACCATTTAAATTGTGGTTGGCAAAAATTGGCAAGGAAAGAATTGAAGAAATTCAAAACCCTGAGTTAGCTAGAAAAAACATCGAATCAAAAATCAATGAAAAAATTTTAACGAAAAGTAATTTTATGCCAAAAAATTTTAGGTTATAATGGGTAATGAAAGATAAAGTTGTAATAATCACTGGGGCGAGTCAGGGATTGGGGAGAGAGTTAGCAATTAAACTTGGTAAATTGGGGGTGAAAATTGCCCTGGTGGCACGAAATGAAAAAATGTTGAGTGAGGTAAAAAAAGAAATTAATGATAATGGTGGTGTGGCTGAAGTGTTTGTTTGTGATGTGACCGATGTTGATGCCATAAATTCGACTGTATCAAAAATTGTAGATACTTTTAAAACGGTTGATGTTTTGGTAAATAATGCAGGTATTTGGACTAACGATAAATTGGAAGAAAAGGATAAAAAGCTTGTAGAAAAAACTTTTATGGTTAATAGCGTAGCGCCAATAAATTTTTACAAGGCAGTGTCCCCTATTTTTGAAAAAAATAAAAAAGGACATTTTGTGTTTATAAATTCGATTGCTGGTTTTGAAATAAAGGAAAATAAAGACTATGCAGTCTATATTGCTAGTAAATGGGCATTGACGGGATTTACCAATGCATTGAAAAGTAAATATGATGGAACTGATATAAAAATTACTTCGATTCACCCGGGGCCGATTGATAGTAAAATAGATAAAAATGCTGGTGATGATTGGGGTAGTGATAAATCGTGGATGATGAGTGTTAAAGAAGTGGCGGATGCAGTTATTTATGCATTAAATGCACCTGGTAAGATTCAAGTGGAAACATTGACCTTTAAAAAAACTAACTGGAATAATTAATAATTAATTATTTTTAAAATATGAACTATAGAAATCTAGGAAAAACAGGATTAAAAGTAGCCGAAGTGGGAATGGGGACATGGCAATTGGCGGGAAAGCCATGGGGGTGGGATGCACCCGATGAAAACGAGAGTATGAAAGCCCTGTATAGATACGTTGAACTGGGGGGAAACTTTTTGGACACTGCGTGGGTCTATGGTCGGTTTGATGAACTGGGTGATGAGAAAGGAAGCCATTGTTCTGAAGAATTGATCGGGATGTTTTTGAAAGAATCGGGAAACAAAAATAAAGTAATGGTGGCATCAAAAATTCCGCCAAAAAATCGATTTTGGCCGGCACATTTGGGAATAAAAATTGATGAAGTATTCCCCAGCCTTTATATTGAAGATATGGTAAATGACTCACTGAAAACTTTGCAAATGGATTCAATTGACCTAATGCAATTTCATGTCTGGCAAGATGAATTTGCCAACAACGATGAATGGAAACAAACAATTTTGAAATTAACTAAAGAAGGAAAAGTAAAACACTGGGGAATATCGATAAATGATTATCAGCCAAGTAACTGTTTAAAAACTCTTGATACTGGACTGATTGAAACTATTCAATTTATTTTCAATATTTTTCACCAAAAACCAACTGAAAAGTTATTGCCCCATGCTAAGGCAAATAACATTGGCTTAATTGCTAGAGTACCGCTTGATGAGGGTGGGTTGACAGGAAAAATCACGATGGAATCAAAGTTTACTGATGATATGCGCTCGGTATATTTTAATCAAGAGAGATTGCCAGAATTTGTAAAAAGAACTGACGAGCTTAAAAAGCTGTTGGGCGATGAGGCCAAGACTTTGGCTGAATTGGCATTGCGTTACATTTTAAGTTTTGATAAAATTTCAACTGTAATTCCGGGAACAAGAAAAGTGGCCACCGTTGAGGCAAATGCTGCGGTTTCGGATGGAAGAAAATTGTCAGAAAATATGATGGCAGAATTAAAAAACCACACCTGGGAGAGAAATTTTTATGTCGACAAAGACCCCGTGTTAAAATTACAAAGTTATATAGAACAATAAAATTATGGCAAAAATAAAATCAATCAATCCATCTGATTACAGTGTAATGGGAGAGGTGGAAGTGTCGACGAAGCAAGAAGTTATCGATAAGATAAAATTGGCACACGATGCATTGAAAGGCTGGCGAGAAATTGGGTTGGAGAAACGGGTTGAATTATTAAGAAAAGTTACTGATGAATTAAAAGACAAAAAAGAAGAATTGGCCTTAATGCAGTCAACAGAAATGGGGATACCGTTGACCGATGCCTTGATTAATGTTGACGGAAATACGGATTATGCAAACTGGTATTTTGATAATGCGGTGAAATATTTAAGTCCCGAGACAACATTCGAAAGTGAAACAGAAATACACCAAGTTTTTTATGAACCGATAGGGGTGGTGGCAGTGATAATTCCCTGGAATTTTCCTCATGCCAACATAATTTGGGGTGGACTACAAAGCTTAATTGCCGGAAACACAATTGTATTAAAGCACTCGGAAGAATGTCCCATTTGTGCCAAGTACATCGGTGACATTTTTGAAAAATACCTACCCTTGGGTGTATTTAACCAAGTTTTTGGAGATGGTGAGGTGGGAAAAATTTTGGTAAACGATAACATTAACATGATTGCATTCACCGGAAGCACAAAAACTGGAAAATATTTGTACGAGTTGGCTGGGAAAAAATTTATCAAGGCAATCATGGAACTGGGGGGTTCAGCACCGGCAATTGTTTTTGATGATGCTGATATAGGTATCACCATCGAAAACATAACCGCTAACCGACTCCTAAACCAAGGTCAGTGTTGTGATGGACTAAAGAGATTGATAGTCCAAGAAAATGTGGCAGGGCAAGTAATTGAAAAACTCACGAAAAATTTTACTGGAAAAGTGATTGGAAAAGCGACGGAATTGAATACTCAAATTGGTCCCCTGGTGTCGAAAAAACAATTGGATTTGCTGGTGTCACAAGTTAAGGATGCAATAAGCAAGGGTGCCAAAGTAATTTGTGGTGGGAAATCACTGGAAGAAAAAATGGGGGGGGCATATTTTGAACCGACAATATTGGCCGACGTTACGGCTGATATGAGAGTGTGGAATGAGGAGGTTTTTGGACCAGTGTTACCAGTGATGAAATTTACGACCGAAGAAGAAGCAGTAAAACTGGCCAACGATACAACTTACGGACTAGGTTCGTATTTGTACACTGCCAACCAAGACAGAATAAATAGGATTTCGAGCCAAATTGAAGCGGGAATGATGAGTGTCAACGGAACAAACTACATTATTCCCCAAAATCCATTTGGTGGATATAAAAACTCAGGCTTTGGCCGAGAGCATGGAAAATATGGTTTTGCTGAAGTGACACAGATAAAAGTCGTGGCGAGAAATAAATAGTGTAAAATATTTTTTGTGAGATATGTCATAAAATATGCAAATGATAAGGTGGAGGAGGAAATAAAAAAGTTTGTAATGTCACTGCAGAAGCCGACGATTGAAAAAATACTTAGAGCATTTGATTTGTTGGAATTATTTGGTAACAGAGTTGGTTTGCCTCACTCTAAAAGTATGGGTGGTGGACTATTTGAATTGAGAATAAGAGGCCGAGAGGAAATCAGATTTTTCTACACCTTTAAAAAAGGTGTAATTATTTTGTCGGCATTTAAAAAGAAAACGAAAAAGACACCTGAACGAGAGTTAAATACCGCAATTAAACGGTTGCACAATATATAACCTTCATGTTATATTAGTATATGAGCAACTGGAATGATTTTAAAAAGAAATTACTAAGTGATCCCGAAGTAAAAAGGGGGTACGATAAACTTGGGCCTAGATATGAGGTAATTAAAAAATTGATTGAATTGAGAATAAAAAATGAAATGACACAGGCGCAACTAGCTAAGAAACTTAATACGAAACAGGCTTCAATTTCACGATTTGAATCAGGTAATATCAATCCAACTGTTGATTTTATGTTGATGGTATCTCAGGCTTTGGGGAAAAAATTAAACATAACTTTTACCTAAGTTTGGAGGAGATAGAAGAGAACAGTTGGGCTAACACCACCCCTCGATTAAGAAATCGAGTACCTCCCCAAGATTATGGTGAGGTAAAAACTAAGTTATAATATCGAATGGGAAATAAAATAAAATTTATATATTTTGATGTGGGAAAAGTATTTATGACTTTTGATGAGATATTTGCGTGGGTGGCAAAAGACTTGAATATTGACCAAAATTTGATTGATAATGCTGAAGAAAAATATGATATTGATGCCAATTTGGGAAAAATTGATATACCCGAAGTTTGGCAAAAAATATGCGAAGAACTGAAAATAGAAGGTGGAGAAAACACCCAATTGTTGAATCGTGGGTGTCCGATTATGAGGCAATCGTGCTGATGCATGAGTTGGCAAAAAAGATTGCAAAAAAATATAAAGTAGGGATTTTATCAAATTATTATCGGAATTTTTTCGAAGAAGCGACACGGCAAAAATTTATTCCAAAAATTGATTTTTCGTACAAAATAATTTCGGCCGAGGTGGGACATATGAAACTAGAACCTGAAATTTATAAGATAGCCGATGAGAGATGTGGGTATTCGGGGGAGGAAATATTTTTTATTGATGATAAAAAAGAGAATTTGTTTACAGCGTCCAAATTGGGATGACAGACATTTTTGTTTGACTATAAAAACCCAGAAAAGTTGTGTGAAGAAATTGGTAGAATACTAAATATTTAGACAAAAAATGGTATAATATAATATGTTAAAACAAGCGACAGTTTGGTCAAAAAGTGTCGGAAAGTTGGATAAAAATAAGGATAAGGAATATATTGTTAATCAAGTTTTGATGTATGGTAGTTTGGGGGAAATTGCTGATTTGAAACAAAGTTATGGTATTGATGAAATTAAACGAATTTTTGTGGAAAAACCAAGTCAAATTTATTCTAAACCGGCATTTAATCTGATTAAAAATATTATTTTAAAAATAAATGCTGATCTTGATATGGGGAGGTATATAAAAAGTGTTTACTAAATTTTTGGATACCTCACGAATTGAAGTTTGGAAAAGATTAGTTGAATTTAAAGATGTGGGGATTTTGGCTGGGGGTACTGCATTGAGCATGCAAATAAACCATCGAATATCGTATGATTTTGATGTTTTTACTGATAAACCGATTGATGATAGATTTTTGTTGAAACTAAAAAAAATATTTTGGGAATACGAAGTTGAGCCCATGGTTGATACTGGTGATGAATTGACGGTAATGTTAAGTGGAAATGTGAAATTATCATTTGTTTATTTTCCATTTGTAAAACTAGAAAAAGCCGTCGAAACCGATAGTTTAGATTTATTTTCGATTAACGATTTGCTGGCAAATAAGGCATATGCATTAGGTCGGAGGAAAACATGGCGCGATTATGTTGATATATACTGGGCGTTAAAAAATAATTTAATTGATTTGAAAAAGTTAATCACAATAACTGAACAAAAATTTGATGGAGTGTTTTCGACTAAATTATTTTTGGAACAATTGGTATATTTTAGTGATGTTGCGGAAATTGAGGTTGACTGGACTGGAGAGAAAGTTGAAAATGAAGATATTAAAAAATATTTGTTTGATGAAGTAACTAATTATTTAAAATAATTTATAATACAAAACATGAACACAATCACTGACTCGTATCAAAAAATATTTGCAAATAAGAAAAAGATAATGGTAGTAACGGCACATCCGGATGATTTGGAAATAATGTGTGGCGGATTGGTGGCGAGGTTGGTAGCCGATGGAAAAATCGTGAGATCAGTAAAAGTAACCACTGGGGACATGGGATCTCGAGGGGTGAAAATCTCTCAAACAGATTTGCGCAATGCTCGGGAAAAAGAAGATACTGAGGCGATGACTGTTTTGGGAATAAATGGGGAAAATAATGTTTATTTGAATTTACCCGATGGTAGCGTTGAAAATACGGTGGAAAATATTGGTAAAATTGCAGAACAGATTCGATTATTTCAACCAGATTTAATCATCACTCACAATCCCGAAATATCAATTGTTCGTTTTGACAAAGATAACAGTTGGTTTAATCATCGAGATCATCGGACTACTGGTCAACTGACTTTTGACGCTGCTTACCCCTATTCACGGGATTTATTATTTTTCCCAGAACATTTTGAAAATTCCTTGGCTAAGTCGTGGTCTTGTGATGAATTTTTGGTGGTTGATAATTATGGCCACCCTGACAGTGTTTATATTGATATGACTGATTTTGTGGGAAAAAGGGTAATTGCGCATGCGATGCATAAAACTCAATATGATCGTGAATCGGCCCAAGATTCGGCTGATTTTTTTACAAAGAATTGGGATCCTGAGGGATTGAAAAATTTTGAAACATTTAGATATGTCAAAGCAGATTGATTAAGTCTTGACCTGGATTGTAAATAATCGGATTTTCCGAGGATGTGGGGATTTCGAATAAATTTAGAGAATTGTTAAAATCTGTATCAGAAACGGGGTGGTGGTCTTTGAGTAATAAATTATTTTGACGGCGAAGTTTTGATTCTTCTTTGGAAATATTTATATAAATTAATTTAAAATCAGCATTATTTTTTTGGGCTAATTGGTGCATTTTGTTGCGATTATTTAATTTATCACCGAGATTATCGTAAATCACTGATTGATTATTTTGCAATTCGGCAATTACTAAATCTTCACATTTTTGGGAAATAAACTGCCATTTTTCAACATCATTGTTACCTGGAATAATTGGCGTGTCTACCCAAACCTCGTCAAAACTGATGCGTTTTATACCCAGAATTTTGGCGATTTTTTTAGATATGGTTGATTTGCTGGAAAAGGGAAGACCGGACATGATATATAAAGTAACCATAGGCCAATTATATCCCAACGAGATTGCCACGTCGATGACTCCTCGCAATGACGTACTTGAATTACTTTTTCTTTGACTTTGACTTTGACTTGCTCTTTTTCGCAACTTTTTTGACAGTCTTCCTTGATGCGATTTTGCAACAAGAATCACCTTTTTTGCAACCTTCCATTAAACCTAAAGATTTGCCTAATTTACAAATAAAACAATTACAACATCCACCATGTGACATAAATTTTTATTGCCCTTCAATAATAAAAAATGAGTAGTAATTAAATATAACAAAAATATAAAATTTTTTGTTAGAATGGATTAATGAAAAACTTAAATCAAATCGTAAAAATCCATTTGGGAATATTATTAATTGTATTGGTCGCTTTGGGATATGGCTATTATCGATATTGGAATATAGCTGTAGTTAACGGCAAAGGAATATCGCGGATTGACTATATTAAAACTATGGAAAGAGCAGGTGGGAAACAAACTTTGGACCAAATGGTGCAAGAGAGCTTGATTTTGGAAGAGGGGAGAAAAAACAATATTACAATGGATAGGACGGCAATAGATGCTGAAATTGTAAAGGTAGAAGAAAGATTAAAAGCCCAAGGACAAACTCTTGATTCAGCCCTGACTTTGTCGGGAATGACTAAAGCAGATTTGGAAAAGCAAATTTTGATACAAAAAATTCAGACGACTTTGGCGGGAAATAAGACAGAAATAACTCAAACTCAAATTGATGAATTTATAAAAACCTATAAAGCCCAATTGCCACCAAAAGCAACAAAGGCGAAGATGGAAACAATCGCTAGGGAAGAATTAAACGCCCAAGCGGTTAAAACTGCAGCAACAACATGGGTAACAGAATTGACGAAAAACGCTAAAGTGGTGATGAAATAACTACTTTGATTTTAGGTAGTACAGTCGAAGTTTTTCGGGCAATCTCTCGATTGAATATCTGAGAGTAGTACGGGGCAACTTTAAACAATATTCGTCAAGAAAATCAGTGAGAGTTTTTTGATCTTTTTTACCAACTTCGCGAAGCATCCAACCAACGGCCTTGTGAATTAAATCATGAGGGTCATTTAGTAATGTTTTAGCAATGGTTAAAGTGGGCTCAAAAATGTTATTTTTGATTAAAAATAGAGTTGAAATGATGGAAATTCGCTTTTCCCATAAATCCTGGGGTAGGGATAATTTATAAAGAATTGAGTAATCTTTTGTTTCGAAACAATAGGTGCCAACAATGCGAGGAGCAGAAAGATCGACAAGATCCCAGTTGTTGATAAAATTTGTATGGGCTAAATATAAAGTAAAGATTAATTTTTTGGTACGGTCATCGCCATGAGAAAATTTATATACCAAAATTAATAATGCAGTTAGTCGACATTCGTGATAAGGGTTGGTGAGCAATAAAAATGTTTCTGATAAATTGATGGATTTTTGGTATTTTTTAACTATTGATCTGATTTGAGGATTTGTTAGACCCAAAAATTTGTCATCCTCACCATACTCTCCCTGCCCAGTTTTGAAAAACCAAAGACAGTTTTTGGCTTTGGTGGGGTTGGCAAGAGATTTTAATTCTAAAACTAAGGAATCGATATTCATAATTTATATTATATAATTATAAAATTCATGGTAATAGTAAAAAGGGTGATATTAAAAATAAGTGGAGAATTGTTTGGTGATAATAATAATCATATTGATTTTGAAAAGTATGATAACGTGGCTAAACAATTGGTAGAAATTCAAAATAAGACAGAAATTGAGCTAGTGGTGGTGGTAGGAGGTGGTAATATTTTCCGTGGAAGACAAGCAAAATCGATGGTTGATAGCAATGAAGCTGATTCGATGGGAATGCTGGCAACTATTATTAACGGCATTGGTCTGCGTGAAGCACTGGTGCGAAATGGAAAACCTGACACTCGACTGATGACGGCGGTGGCAATTCCTGGTTTTGCCGAACCATATATTCGCAACAAAGGACGTCATCATTTAAATAATAATCGAATAGTGATAATTGCTGGAGGGTTGGGGATGCCGGGATTTTCCACTGATTCAGCAGTGGCTCAATACGCTGGTGAACTACAATGTGAAATGATTTTTAAGGCCAGTACAGTTGATGGAATATATGACAGTGATCCAAAAACTAATAAAAATGCCAAAAAATATATCAAAATTACCCACAAACAGGCAATTGATGAAAGATTAAAAATTATGGATGCAACCGCATTTACGATGTGTGAGCGGGATAATATGCCAATTTTTGTATTTAATATTAAAGATTTATACCGATTACCCGAAATTATTGCAGGAGACTATTCTTTTGGGACTTTGATTGAGAAATAATTTTGACCATCGCTTGGAATTTTTTGGCTTTGGTAGAACAAAAAAAGTGACGGCAGACTTGTGGGCGATAAGAGTGAATACTACATAAATTATTTTTTATCTATTCATTCCTCGACCTGTGCCATTACCATTACCTTGACCCATGCCATATTTGGCACGAAAAGCATTGATTGAGGTTGAATCACCTTTTTGGGCTGATACTTGGGCAGTAGCAAATTCTTTGAAATTTGACTCGTTGACGAATCGGGTAGCACCACGACCATTCATATTGGCTAACCATGATTTGTAATCATTGTTTTGGAAAGCGGTTAGATTGGTTTGATGTCTAACTTCGGTGTAATTTGGACTACGGACGGTGGCATCACCACGATAGGCAAACACAGGAGTAAATGAATTAACGGCTACCAAGCCAAGGGCTAAAGCAGCAAAACCAAGAACGATTTTTCCACCAGAGGCGGATTACGCTGCGGTGCATTAGGGTCTGGAACCTTTCTGTCCCTATAACACTCACTTTCTCACTGTCTTATTCTATCAAAGATTTGAAGCTAAATGAGACAAATGAGACAGTATAAAAAAGGTGACCAACATTTGGAGATTGATTATTTGTATAAGTAAGTATAAGATAATAGATATGGATAACTTATTATCAATTTCAGAAGCGGCGGCACTTTTAAAAGTCCACACAGAAACACTTCGCAGGTGGGATAATGAAAAAATTTTAACCGCTATTAGAATAAATGAACGTGGTGACCGAAGGTACAGAGAAAGCGACCTCCAAGAGTTCATGAAAATAAATTCAAAATTGATCAAATATGAGCAAAAGATAATTTATAAGGGGTACGAAATTGAGTGGTACGATAACGCTGGTTTTAAGAGTATGCAAGCAAACTTCGGACTGATAGGAAAACTAGTAGTAAAGAGTAAAGAAATTGATTTTGTTGGATTTGCTTTTACAGTTAGCGCGTTAACTCTATTTAGTCGAACGGATCAGGAAGAAGGAGTGGATGATTTAGCCGTTAAAAAAATTAAGGAATATATTGATAAAAACAAAATTGGTGACGGTGATATTTATACTTTCGAGTTTATAGGTAATGCTTTTATCGAAATTCAAAATCCAAACTGGTGGGAAAGTAAATACAGTAAAGCTCTTGTCGGTGGATTAAGAATAGAAGCAAGTCATAGTTGCCCCATAGATTCAAAAGACACAGGATGGAGAGTAATACTTACATTTAAATCTAAAAATGGAGGAGTATGGCTATCCACACCATTTGGTCCAAAAAACGACCATATCGAATATTTTGTCTGGATAGACTCAAAAGAACTAGTCAGTAAAGGTTACCCCAATACTGCCAAAGGTGCCGAAGTGTTGGCTGTTGAATTTGGGATAAATAGATTCAATGAGGCTAAGGATAGAAGTGGAAACAGTAGTATTACTGAAATCAGGGAAAAGAACTCTGCTTTCATCAATGGACAATGGATAAAAGATAGTTTATTACCAGAAAGAATATAAAAATTGAAGTTATGATTAAAGCAATTAATGTTTCCCCTTTAAATACCACTAGTGAGTTATTTGCCAAGTGTAAATATTGTCACTGTCAAGTACCCTTCTTTTCGATCGGTGTGTTTAATGTTAAATAATAATTGATTCGGGCTTGGTTGGGAGTTGTAGGGAGTGATGAGTGGAGTCGGCGATTATTGTAGTAATAAATTTGATGATAAATTTCTTCAACTAATTCACCTAGAGTTTCAAATCGATTAAAATCTCCGAATTCTCCTTTGAATTTGCCATACCAAGATTCTTGATAACCATTTTGCCAAGGTGAACCTTTGG
>MNZO01000032.1 GCA_001873665.1 Candidatus Shapirobacteria bacterium CG2_30_35_20
TAAATATTGTCGAGACTGTGATATTGAGATAAAAGAGAGGTAGCGGTGGTGGGACCAACGCCGGAAACACCGGGATAGTTATCAGAAGAATCCCCCATTAGAGCTTTTAAGTCGATGACTTGGGATGGGGAAACGCCAAGTTTTTCGATAACTTCTTTTTTGGTAAATAATTTACTTTCAGATAACCCGTGGATGGGCATATAAAGTGAAACTTTGCGGTTGACCAACTGCATAAGATCTTTGTCGCCAGTGATAATAGTTATTTTTTTGATAAATTTCTTTTTGAAAAGTTTTTTTGATAATGTACCAATTAAGTCGTCGGCCTCGTAACCACCCATGGAAAATGTGGGGATGTTAGATTCGGCTAAAGTTTGGGGTAAAATTTGAAGTTGTGTTATTAAGTCGTGATCAGTGGGATTGCGTTTGGCGCGATAACCCATAAATTCGACATTGCGAAAAGTGGGACCGGGGAGGTCGAGACAAACACATAAATAATCGGGTTTTAGGGCATCGATAGACCCCAAAAGCATGGAATAAAAACCATAAAGGGCATTGACAGGTTGACCATTATTGGTCATTGGGGGAATTGAGTGATAGGCACGGTGGGCAACAGCGTGACCATCAACAATCAACAAATGCATAATTTTTAATTTTTAATTTAAAATTTTTAATCAATTTTTAATGATTAAATTAATTAATTTTTAAACAAAAAATAAGTGGTAATGAATTATAGCGAATTTAAAACGGACTGTGGACGATGAGGTGTTTTTTGAGGCCAGCAAAATCTTTGGTATTGTTGGTAAAAAGATGGTGAATATTGTTGTCAACCAGAATTGAAGCGAAATAAAAATCAAAAAGATCATTTTTTTTGGATAATTGACAGAAATTAGAATAAATATTGAGAGTAAGTGATGATGGAGTGACAATGTGAATATTAAAAGAATTGATGATTTCAACAATATTCTCTAAAGCGATTTTTTGAGGTATATGATATAAAGAAACTAGTACTCGATGTGCTTCGATAATATTGTTTTGAGTGGTATATGTTGGTGTACGATGCTTTAATAAATCCTTAAACAAGGTAATTGTTGGTTGATGAAATTTAGAATCAGCGTCTAAAAAATAGACCAACAGGTTGGAATCAATACCCCATTTTTTTGCGTAGTTTATCGTCATAGATTTCATTTCGGTGAATAGATCTATTAACCCCAAGGTGAAGGCTACCAGCAAGCCTAAAAGGATCTTTGGTGGTGCTGGCACTTTGAATATTTATACCATTTTTAAGAGTGTTGGAAACAAACTGACTAAAACTGGTTTGATTATAAGCAGCAACGATTCTGGCTTGAGTGTAAATATCCTCGGGGATAGTAATAGTGGCATGAATTAGATTGGACATATTGTATGATAATATGATAGTGTGATTTTGTCAAGAGGGCGCAAACGCTATTTTAGTTTCTTGATTTCTGATTCCAAAATTTTGATATTTTTTTCAGCGGGTAATAATTCGGGTGGGGTACCACCAATTTCCTCGATGGTTTTGCGGACTTTGCGACCAACTTGGTAATGGGTGTTGGAGGCAGGGATATCGCCATGAATATTTTTATTTTTTGATAAAATGTCCTCGGTTTGAGTAATACGAAATAAGTTGGCGGCGAGCTCGGTGGAACCGGCGCGGTCGAGCAACTCACCTTTTTTAATTTTCTTTTTATGTTCAATTTCAGAAAGAGTGTGATTGTAAAGTCCGCGATAGCCAGCGTCGTTGAATAATCCAAATTTTTTGACGCCTGATTTTGTGGCGGTACTGAAAAGTTTTTTATTTTGGGCTGTGACCTCGGAGCGGATAAATAATCGTTTGTTGTCAGAATTTAACTGGTCGGTTAATTCCTGGCGACGAGTTTGGATGGCAAAATAGGTTTGGGCGAGGGCAATTTGAGGTTTACGGCTATCGCCATTTTGAGCAATTAAATAACAAGCATAGCGATCAAGCTCGATATCAGTAATGCTGATTTTAGCTTTGTTTCCAGTAATTAACGTCTTCGTGACGTCACGAAAGTGTTCTTTGACATCTTGGTTGCTTTTTTGACAGGCGGTTTTTGCTTTTTTAATAACTTCGTCAAAATTTTCCCAACGCAAATAATCTAAAGTTCTCATCAAATCTCTTGCCGACCAAAATTCGGAATTGTCTTTAATTATTTTAATGTTTTCGAAACTATTGTTTTGAGTGGAAATTATATTATTCATAATTAAATATACCGAAACTAAACCGAATGTCAAGGAGTGTTTTCAATCTCCCTAAATCCCTCTTTAACAAGAGGGACTTAGAAACTGGTAGAATTTTATAATGGAGCAACATCCGATACCGCAACAAATATCATCCTACGAATTTAAACTGGTGGGAGAAATGACGTTGAAACAATTTGCCAAAGCAGCGGGAGGAATAATTATTGCATTAGTAATTAATTCGGCACCTTTGGTATTTTTTATAAAGTGGCCGTTGATTTTTATTTTTGCGGTAGGAGGATTGATGTTGGCCTTTGTGCCATTTCAAGACAGACCCCTGGAAACCTGGTTGTTGGCTTTTTTAAAATCAATTTATAACCCAACCATGTTTATTTATAAAAAGGGTCGACCAAAAAACTGGCTGGATATTGATTTGGCCAAAAATTGGATCGAAATTGTGGCACAAGAGAAAAAAGAGCAGGAGGAAATGTTGGAAAATAAGCCGATAAAGAAAAAGAGTCAGGTGAATGAGTTTATTGATTCGTTGCCATCGGTGAATAGGGAAGAAAAGACAATTAAAAATGACGAATTACGAATTACGAATGAGGAGAAGAAAGAAAAACTTCAAACTTCAGACTTCAAACTTCAAGAAGAAACAAAAGAAAAAGGAGTAATAACAGAAGACGTTAAAATGGATTCGGGTGAGGCAAGGCCGAGATTAAATTTGAAAAGAGATATTCAGGAAGCGACTGGGGAAATTGTGTTTGGACAAATCCCAATGCCAGACATTCCTGATTTGCCAAACTTAGTGGTCGGAATGGTTTTGGATAATGGGGGTAAAATTGTGGAGGAAGCGATTGTGGAAATTCAAGATAAAGAAGGAAATCCGAGTCGGGTATTAAAAACCAATTCTTTGGGGCAATTTAGAACTTCAACCCAAATGACAAATGGAGATTATTTAATAGTTACAGAAAAAAATGGATTGGTTTTTGACCGTGTAAGTTTAAAATTGGGGGGGAAAATTGTTTCGCCCATAAAAATAATCGCAAAATAGTTTATTATTAATCAATGCCGATAGACCCTGTCCGAATTGCCATAAAAGGAAGTACTCAAGACCACTTGCCGGTGGAAGACATTATTGATGGGATAGTGTTGCTCAAAGAAGGGGGGGCAGCGTTAATTATGCAGGTATCCTCGGTCAATTTTGATTTGTTATCAGAAAAGGAACAGGCTTCTTTGGTTTTTGCCTATGGGGGGATATTAAATTCACTTAATTTCCCCATCCAAATTTTGATTCATTCGACAGCCAAGGACGTGAGGATTTATTTGACAAATTTAACACAAGCTGAGGTAGACCAGAAAAATCCATTATTAAAAAATAGAATTGCCTCGTATCGCAAATTTATTGAAGAAACAGTCAAAAGAAATGATGTGTTGTCAAAAACTTTTTATTTAGTAGTGCCTTTTTTGCCAGCAGAACTAGGATTAAAGCAGGCGGGAAACCAAATTATCGGGTCGGTCTTGCCGATGGTAAAAAAGAAAGATGCAGGACTACCTTTTCAAAAAGAATATATAGTTGAAAAAGCCAAGGCGGCGTTGGAACCCAAAAAGGACCACTTGATTAGATTATTCTCGCGACTAGGGTTGGAAATAAAACCATTAAATACAAAAGAATTAATTGAGTTGTTATATAAAATATACAACGAAGATAGCGCCAATAGCCAAAAAATTCAAAGCTTAAATTTTACAGCCCCAATGGTGACGACAAAAAAATGACAAATATAATTTCTAATTACCAATTTCTAATTTCTAAATAATGAATATTTTAGATTTATTTAAGAAACCCGCCAAAAGCTCCGTACAACCTGAAGCTTCGCAATTAGGTGGGCAGGAAAAACCTGTAAATGGGGCAAAACCGTTCGTGGAGGGGTTGGTGTCAGTAAAGGACATTATTGCGCCCTCGGCACTGGAAGTTGATTTTGACCATGTTCGAATAGATGGTAAATATTATCGAACTTGCTTTGTGGCGGGATATCCACGATTTGTGGGATTAAATTGGTTGTCAGGATTGATTAATTTTGATGCGTCACAGCGAGTGGCAATGTATATTTATCCAACAGACGGAAAAGAAATATTGGATGATCTTAGGCGTAAAATTGCGGAAATGGAAGCAGAAATTAGTACTGATGTACAACGAGGCAAGGTTGTTAACCCGTCGACACAGGCAAAACTGGAAGATGCTTTGACACTACAGGCAGATTTGGTTAGGGGAGAGGAAAGATTTTTTCAGTTTGGATTGTATGTGACAGTTGAGGCGACCACTAAGGATGAACTGAACCGAATGACCAAAAATTTGGAAGCGGCACTGGGTTCGATAATGTTAGTGTCAAAAAAGGCGACGTTACAAATGGAAGAAGGATTTATTACCACTCTCCCCCTTTGTGATGATAAATTGGCAATTTCACGGAATATGGACACCACCTCATTGGCCACCACCTTTCCTTTTGTATCATCTGATTTGTCCGACGACAAGGGAATAATGTATGGAATTAACGAACATAATGGATCATTGGTAATTTTTGATAGATTTTCGATGCAAAATTATAATTCAGTAGTGTTTGCCTCGGCTGGTGCTGGTAAATCGTACATGATTAAACTGGAAGCGATGAGATCATTAATGTTTGGGACGGAAATAATTGTAATTGATCCAGAAAATGAATATGAAGTGTTAGCAGAAGCGGTGGGAGGGCAATATATTGCCTTTGGTTTTGGGGAAAACTCAAAAATTAATCCCTTTGATTTATCCTTGACGGTGGAAGAAGGGGAAAATACCCTAAACGATAAGGTGTTGACACTTCATAAAATGTTTAAAATAATGCTGGGGGCAATGGACCCGATGGAAGAATCAGTACTTGACCGAGCGGTAATGGAAGCTTACAAAGCCAAAGGAATTACTCCCGACCCAGAAACTCAGACTCGGGAACCGCCATTGGTAGAAGATTTGTACAAAGCCTTAATTGGCATGGAAAATGAGCGCGCCCAAAATTTGGCGGCACGAATGGAAAAGTATATAAAAGGGTCGTTTGCAGGAATTTTTAACCAAAAAACGACAGTTAATTTGCAAAACAAATTTGTGGTTTTTGGGATTAGAAATTTGGAAGAGTCATTGCGACCAGTGGCGATGCACATTGTTCTTGATTACATTTGGACAGTGGTGAAAAAAGAACTAAAAAAGCGAATATTGATTGTGGATGAAGCGTGGTATTTGATGCAATTTGAGGATTCGGCAAGTTTTTTGCGGGGAATAGTTAAGAGGGGGCGAAAATATTATTTGGGGGTGACGACAATCACCCAAGATGTCGACGACTTTTTGCAAACACCTTATGGAAAAGAAATTGTGACCAATAGCTCGATACAAATTTTGCTCAAACAACATAGTGCCGCCATTGATTTAATTGGAAGTACTTTTTACCTATCTGAAGGGGAAAAACAATTATTATTGACAGCAGATAAGGGTGAGGGAATATTTTTTGCAGGACAAAACCACGTGGCAATTAAGGTAATTGCCTCGGAAGAAGAGCATAAGTTGATTACTTCAAACCCGGAAGAGGTGATGAAAAATAAGAAGGAATTTGAGATGAAATTGGAGACTAAATTACAAGAAACAAAATCACAACCAACAAATTTACAAGTTCCAAACAATTTCCAAGAAACAAGTTCCAAATTACAAACTGAAGTTAAAGTCGAGACAAAGCCGCCTGCGTTAGGAAACTTCGTCGAGCCGAAGGAAGAACCAAAAAAAGAAGTAAAATTAGAGGAAGGAAAAAGTGTGTCGTTTAAACCAGTGGTGGAAGTAGAAGAACCGGAATCGGAGGTGGAAAGTGATCTTAAAAAAAGAATTGCAATAATGGAGGAGGAGGAAAGATTAAAGATAACAGAGCACAGTAAAAAGATAACCAAGGAAAAAGAGGAGAAGGAAAAAGAAGAGAAAAAATTAAATGGGACTTTTAGTAATTTTGGCCCGGCAGTGGCCGGGCTACCAAAATATCAGGAGTTGTTCAAAGCGCCTAAACTACCGCCATTACCACAAACTAATTTACAAGTTCCAAAAAACAATTTCCAAACAAGTTCCAATGACCAAATTCCAATTTCCAAAGAAGAAATAAAACAAAATGCTCCTATTTTCCCAAGCCAACAACAAGAAGAAGTGAAGATTCCGCAACCGGCACAGCTTATTAAAAAAATAACCAATAACCAATTTCCAATTTCCAAACAAGATCCAATAACCAATTTCCAAAATACAAACCAGGGGGAGAAAAAGCCTGAAGATAAAAAAATGGATTATGACAAGTTGTTTGGGAATTGAGGTATATGAATAAAATAGATTTAATTAGATTGAGGATACTGATTGCAGAATTGAAACAAATTCAAGCAGGAGTTATTGCTAAATTAAACGATCAAGATTTAAGGGCATTAACAGATGAGATACTGGGGATTTTTAAAATGTCAGAAGTGGAGGTAAAAGTTATTGATTTGAATAATATAACTGATTTGGAAAGAACGGTGGCGACGCTACAAACAATTGAAAGTAATGCGATAGAAGCGGGAGAAAATATTGAGAAAGTAGAAGTTGGCAGGGAACCAGAAACAAAACTAAACCAGTTGGAAATTGAGGCATTGGTCGAAGAATATGAATTGGCGATAAAAAATAAAGACCATGAAGCGAAAGAACGGATTGAAAAACTGATTGCGAGATATGAAAAAATAAAGATGGATGAGGTTGAGAGGTTTATACAAAAACAGAGAGAAATTAAGGCTCAAGAAATTCAAAAAGTTGATGTGATTGATGAATTTGTCGAGAGGATGGGTCAAGGGAAAACAGAAGAACAAAGATCGTATATTAAAAAAATAATAATAAGTATGTCAAAAGGAGAAGAAATACCCCCAAGTGCTGGGGTGAATATAGACCAAGTTGAGGTTAAACAAATAAAATTAAAAACTGAATTGTTTATAGAAAAAGAAAGGGAAAAAATAGAATTGAGACGAATTGAAGAAATAAAAAAGGCTTTTGATGTGGTGGTAGAAAACGCAACCACAGAAAAAGAAAAACAACAAATTTTGGCGTATGGAAAATTGGTAACTGAATTTTACGCGACTAAAACACCCGACTTGTCCAAATATAGAAACGGTGCTGAAAATGTGTTGCAGGACAGTGTCCCGAGTGCCGGAAAAAGACAAGAGGTTTTTGATGCCACTGAATCATTTGTAAAAATGGTTCATATAAAAGATTTTTCGGGATTTATGGAGAGAACAAGGGGTTTGGCAAAATTAAATAAAACACTATTGCCAAATATTCGTGAAGTCCGATCTTTTGAAGGATTGATTGGGGCGGTTAATAAAGAACCAACAGTAATGATGGGGCTACAAAAAATGGCCTATTCTAAGATAAAAATGATTGAACTGTTGGGTAAGATACCAGGAATGAGTGGACTGTCGGAAACGATTGGTGGAGTAGCAATGAAAGAATTTGTATTAAGTTCAATGAAGGTGATGGCAGAACAGGGAGTATTGACTGGAGGAAAGGCGATATTACAGGGAATAATATCGGGAACGGCGGCGACTGCCGAGGTGGCAGGAGGTTCAACGGCATTAGCCTCGGCAATTGCCGCTTTTCAGGCGATACCTGTAGTGGGACAAATAATTTTGGTGGTGGCATTTGTGGTGATGGTGGGGGCGTGGTTGATTGATCAAGTAATAAAACTGTATGACAAACTTAGTGAATGGGCGAGTAGCTTTGGAATCAATTTGTGGGGATTTAGGGATGGTTTTACTAATCTGTTTGGAAATGGAAAGTTTGGTAGATTTGTGGGGACGATAGGACAATTTGGATTTAATGCAATAGTGGGAGGGGCAATGGCAATGATGGCGGGAATGACGGCAATAATAGGAATGGGGCTGGCAACAATGAGTGCTATGGTTGTCCCAGCAGTAATTGGACTAACAGCCGTCTCAATGGCCCTTGGAGTAATTACAAACATAGAAATTTCGTCACTAGTACCGCCACCACCACAGGGGACGGGGGGGACTTGTTGGCCGAAAGGAGGGGAAGAAGAATCGGGGAAAATAAATTGCCGTCAGGAACCGGATGTGCCAAAAGTAAGTGCAAAAATGTCGAAGGACGATTATGCAGATTTAGCAAGTCGCTGGGTTGACAATCAGGGAAAAAGTCATGCCGAAGAGTGTTATTATGATGCGGTAAACAGATCACTTTGTGCGGGAATAGATCCAAATTATACTTTGGCAATATGGTTGCAC
>MNZO01000007.1 GCA_001873665.1 Candidatus Shapirobacteria bacterium CG2_30_35_20
AAATAATCAGTATCCTTCACCAAACCATTATCTTCAAAACCCTCAAACAATAAATCATAGTTCTTTACAAATGGCGTCATTCGCCAATCACTTTGAGCCACCGCCTCATTTAACACCATCGCCCTCTCATTCCAACTCCCCCCCATACCAGGAAGAAAAATAATTTTATTTTGAGTCGTCAAACTATCACTTATTTTAAAATTATCAAATTTATTTATTACACTACCCGAAAAATTACCACCCCAGTTTTGTAACGCTATCTTACCGGCTTGCAATAAAGTTCCTGAGTCATACTTGTTTATTACAAGAACATTATCTAAATACACCTTAATTGAACGACCAAATACTTCAAGTCGTATTTTATGCCAAATATTTTGAGTTATGTTTATTGACCTAGGAATTGAAACTGAAGGATAAGAGTCAATTAATGAATATCCGTTTTCGTATTTATATAAAACAATATTATTATTATCTTGCGACCAGTTTGGATCATTAAATCTAAAACCGACAATATAATGGAACCGATTATCTAACGACTGTCTAAAAAAAATATTAGCATCGACACCACTCGTATTCATAAGATCAGATTCTAAAACAAAATCAGATAGCAAGCTTGGACTAACAATAGGGTAAAAATACGAGTTCTCACCATATCCAACAGATCCCGTCAGAACACCTCCACCAACACTCCAACTATTTGGGTCTGAGACAGAACCAGGAGAAAACGACCATTTAGAATCATCAGAAGCAAAATTATCAGAAAAATATGTAATCCCTAAAGAATAATGAGGAGAACAAAATGTTAATATCAAAGAAACCAATAAACAAAAAGGGAGTATGTTTCTATTCATAATAAAACTATATGACTTTAGTTAAAAAAAATAAAGTAGTAAATAAAATTTCAGTAATAACAGTAAACTTTAATACTGCATCATATGTTAATAAACTAATAAAAAGCTTACAAATAATAGATAATTATATACAAGAAATAATCATAATAGATAACAATTCGAATAACTCACAACCAATAAATACAACGAACAAAACAAAAATAATATTAAATGGTTCAAACTTAGGATTTTCGAAAGCTGTTAATCAAGGAATAAAAGTATCAAAATCAGAATACATATTATTAATAAATCCTGACTGTTATTTAGAAAACAGCTCAATACTTCAATCAATTCAACTGTTAATTAAAGATAATCAAATTGGAATAGTTGGTGGCAAAATCAAAACAAGTATTCCAAACAAGTATCATATGACAGCCAATAACAAGGCAAATTTCATGACTGGGTTATTCGAATTTACAAATTTAAAAAAAATATTTCCCAACAATTATTTCAGTAAAAAATTTTGGGTTGAAACAAAAACAATACATACAATAACTCAAGTAGAATCAATATGTGGAGCCTATATGTTAATACGAAAACACATTGGAAGTATATTAAATTTATTTGACGAAAGATATTTTTTATATATGGAAGATGTTGATTTTGGGAACAAAGTCAACAGTTTAGGATATAAAGTATTCTTTGATCCAAGGTCAGAAATTGTGCACGTAGGAGGAAAAAGTAGTAATTCGAAGTATAATATAGTGTTACTAGCATGGTATATTTCAAGAAAAAAATATTTTAAAAAACACCTACGACCATTTGAATCATTGATATTGTTGGCAATTTTTTCAATCGAAGAAAAAATTCTAACAATTATAAAAAAAATACAACACTAAATCATGTCTAACATCACCCTCATCCTCCTCACCAAAAATGAACAAGAAAATTTGAGCAAATGGGGGGGGTGGATTGATAAGCTAATTCACATTAATGAAATAATTGTCATTGACAGCTCATCAACAGACAACACCAAACTAATTTTAAAATCATTAGAATCAAAACGACTCAAAATAAAAATATTTGACAAAAAGTTTAATGACAACTTTGCCAATTTGCGAAACTTCGCCGTCAAACACGCCATAAATGACTGGATTTTATTTCTCGATGCTGATGAAATACCATCCTCAAAATTAATCAATTATTTAAATAAACTAAATTTAGACAATAATTATTGTTACTCCATCAAACGATATTTAGTTTACCTAAACAAAGTTGTTTATCACGGGGTATCAACCACCGATAATCCCATCCGTCTGTTTAACCGCAATTCGGGCAAATTTATTGGGTTAATTCACGAAGTGTGGGCTACTAGTAACAAACAAACAACCATAAATTTTCCCGTTTTTCATTATTCCGCCCCCAACTTAAAAACATTTTTAAATAAATTAAACAATTATTCCACCATTCGTGCCCAAGAACTTTTTAAACAAAAAACAAAAGTAAATTTATTTGACATTATAATTTACCCTACAGCCAAATTTATTCAATATTATTTTTGGCACCTTGGTTTTGTTGACGGCATCCCCGGGGTAATCATTTGTTTATCTATGTCCTTTTACAGTTTTCTCGTCCGTTGCAAATTATGGCAACTTTATCACGTTTAATTTTCTACCCCCTCCTAATATTATTTTTTCTGGGAAAACTTTTTCCATTTATCGATATATTTATAGTTTTACTTGCCATCACCAACCTTTTTTCTCAAAAAAATTTCAAAATAAAAAATAAATATCTATTAATCTTTGCCTTAATAGCCATCATATCTAATTTATTATATTTCAATATCATTGCTTGGTTATATTTACTTCGTCTACTCTCACTACTCTCTCTTTTAATTTTTCCTCCACAATTTGACCACTTTCAGCATAAATTTTTAAACATTATCCTATTCTCCAACATCATTTTTGGGTTTATCCAATATTTCACTTGGCCAGACTTTACTATTATGTCCTCCCAAAACTGGGACCCTCATCTTTACCGTCTCGTTAGCACTTATTTTGACCCTACTTTCACCGGATTAATATTTTTGTTTATTTTAGTTTATTTCTATTTTTATTCATCTACATTCCTCAGTGCTCAGTTATCTATTCTCGGTTATCTTTTTATTTATATCGCCATTGCTCTCACTTATAGCCGGTCAACTTTTTTGACATTTATTATTGTTTTTTCCTATATTTCATACATCAAAAAAAATAAAAAAATATTTATATATTCGTTAATTATATTTTTATTAACCTTAATTATTTTGCCTCGTATGCCTGGTGAAGGGACTAAGCTTGAACGAACCTCCTCATTTTATGCCAAAATTGCCAATTACCAACAGGGATTAAAAATATTTATCAACCATCCCATCACTGGTATCGGCTACAATAATATTCCATTATTAAATCATCAAAACACCCAATCACACGCTAATTCCGGTTTTGACGGAAGTCTATTAACAATCGCTATTACCACCGGTATTTTGGGTTTAACCCTTCTAATTCTTGGTGTAAATTATGAATTTAAAAACGCCAGTCTTTTTTACCAATCATTATTATTAGCTATTTTTATTCATTCACTATTTGCCAATTCTCTTTTTTATCCATATACATTTTTATTATTATCCATATTTAAATCAATTTACCCCGTGGCAACGCCACTGGGTAAATATCCCCCGTCTAAAACTCAAAAGTAATACTGATTTTCTTTTTTGTTTCATTCCCCGCCAAATCACGCACCACAACTTCAATATCGTTTTTTCCCGCATTTAACTGAAACTTTATTTTAAATTTACCAGTATCATCAACCATTGCGTATCGATTATTAACGGTCACACTCACATCTTTTTCACTTTGCCCCACCACGTCAAAATCAGCTACATCCACCTTTAGCGAATCCTCACTTGGATTAGTCATTGTCAAGGGAGGGGCAACTTTATCATAAATAATTGTTACCACCTTTGACATTTCACTACTACCCGATTTCTCACTACTGGCAAACGCCGCCAATTGATTTTCACCTTCATCCAAACTTATATTTGTAAAAACAAATTCACCCGAAATTTGGGTAACAACCTCACCCAATGACACATCATTTTTTAACAATTTAACTTTCGATGTTGCTTCAGCCAAGCCAGAAACAGAAATTATCGCACTATTAGTCGCTTCATAATTAACAATCAAACGAGGGGGTAGTGGTGGCATTATTTTTTCAATTTGTTCTTTAGCATTTTTATTTTTAACCTCACCCAACAACACCGAAACTTTTATCAAAAATGGTAACCCAAAAACCAAAACCATAATCAAAACTAATATTGTCACCACCCCCATCACCACTGTTTTTTTTGTAATCTCCTCATCTTCTTTTTTCTCCAATCGCGAACTGTAAAACTTTGCCATAATAAGCTTATTATACCACCTGAGCCCCTTGCCAGAATTGAACTGACATCTGTGGTTTACGATACCATAGCTCTACCGTTGAGCTAAAGGGGCGAGCCCAGAGCGGGTAATGGGGATCGAACCCACTTCTCATCCTTGGGAAGGACGCATTCTACCGGTGAACTATACCCGCAACAAATTATCTCAATTTTAGCATCATTCCAATTTCCAGTCGATCAGGATTACCAATTTTATTTTTATTTAAATTCCAAATTTGCGTCCATTTGTATCCACTTCCCAATTGCGAGGTCGCAATTTTCCACAACGAATCTCCAACACGCACTTTGTAATTTTCAATTACTGCTATGGGTTTGGGGGCTGATTTAATTTCAGCTTCCGAAATAACAGGTAGTACCAGCTTTTGCCCCACCTCAATAACCGAAACATTTATCAATTTATTTTCAGAAGCTATTTTAGTCCACAAAAACCCATTACCATATTTTTTAACTGCTATATTCCACAAACTATCACCCTTAATTACTTCATATAACCCCGAATCAATATTATTGATTTTTCCCGGAGTTGTTAGTAAATTTTGTTCAGTTTTAGTCGATATTCCAGGCAAAGAAATATTTCCTTTTGACTTTATTACAAAATTAAAAATAACTAACACTGCCACTATCACCACCCCCAAACCCAAAAACATTGACACCAATTCTTCTCTCGATTCTGGAAATATATTTTTATTCATTCCCAAACATATCTAATATTTACCCTATAGTCAATTAGACAATGACACTTTTCTCCGAACAATTATCTCATTTAAACTATTTGTCTCAAAATCCGATAACATTTTTTTTATATCAATTAAATAATTATTTAAAATTTCCCTGTTAATGGAATAAAAACGACGCTTACCAAGCTCAACCACACTGACCAATTTAAGATCTCGTAACTCTTTTAACATCATTGATACCTTGGGTTGAGGTAAATTAAGTTTTTTTACCAAATCACCAACACACATCTCGTTTTGTAAAACAAGTTTAATTAAATCCAATCTTTGGTTTATATATTTATATCTAAATATGAATATATAATACTCCTTATTGCAAAACAATGCAACATGTTGCAAAATCACTCATGCAAAATTACGACGATAAACAACAACAAACTTTAGTTATTATCAAACCCGATGGTGTCCAACGCAATTTAATTGGCGAAGTCATCAAGCGCTATGAACAGTGTGGCCTGAAACTGGTTGCCTTAAAAATGCTCATCCCTACTCCAGAACTTGCATTAGCCCATTACTCCACCGACCCAAAATGGGCTTTAAAAACTGGAACCAAAGCCATTGAAGCCGCCAAGTCCCGGGGGGAAGATTTAGGAACCGATAACCCAATTATTTATGCAAAAAAAGTTAGATCAACATTAAAATCATTCTTAAGTTCCGGTCCAGTTGTAGCTATGGTTTGGCAGGGTATGGGGGCTGTTGCGGTTGTTCGCAAAATTACTGGTGGTACCGAACCACTCTCATCAGCACCTGGTACCATTCGCGGTGATTACACTATTGACTCTTATACTGCCGCCAACGCCGATAACCGTTCTGTCCGCAATATCATTCATTCATCTGGATCAATTGAAGAAGCCAAAATCGAAATAAAACTTTGGTTTAAACCAGAAGAAATTCTAGGTTATCGTATTATTTCCGAAGAAATAATTTACGACGTTAATTTAGACGGAATTCTCGAGTAAATTTTAATGGTATAATATATCAACCGCTAACTGCCTCGATAAATTATTTTTTGGCGCAAATATTTAATATGACTAATTTTAAAGTAGGGGATTATATCGTTGATTTTGAGAATATTTATCTAATTTATGATGAAAAAGATGGTTTTTTCTTTTATCACCATTTAGAAGGTGACAAAGCCACATCTACATCTTCCCTGCCTGTAACCAACATGATTAAAAGCGGATTTCGTCATCTTATCAACACCCAAAACATTAAAGAGTTTTTTGCTGAATTAAATAAAGTTCTTCCTGATGATTCAGTCTTTGAAAACAAATTAATCAAAGAATCACTTTATTTAAACGACCCCATTAAAAATGCTCTAACACTAAAATTTCTTTATAAAAATAAAAAAGAACTTGGTGAAAAATTTCTCAAAAGCAATCAAGAAATCATTAACAATATTACCAATCATCTCGCCAAAGAAATTTCTTTTGTTCATAAAAAACCCATTGCCACCATCCAAAAACAAATCACTGATATCTTGAGTAAAAAGTAAAGCAATTTTTAGCGGGTTTACCCGCCATAGCAAAGCGAAGGCGGGCCTGATGGGATTTGAACCCACGATCTTCCGCGTGACAGGCGGATGTGCTAGACCGCTGCACCACAAGCCCAAAGCTTAAAAAATCAGTCTTTGTAATATATCAAATTTTGACCTAATAGTGTTATACTAAATTTAGTTACAAATTAATAAAATCATGTATATTGGAATTGGAATTCTCGCAGTTATGGTAATTTATTTAGTCAGTTTTTACAACAGCCTCAAAACGGCACTTGTACAAATTAGCGCATCTATCCAAGAAATTGGTAACCAACTCAAACGTCAAGCTGATTTAATTCCCAACCTCATCGAATCTGTCAAAGGATTTATGAAACAGGAAAAGGGGATTTTTGAAGACCTCACCTCGGCACGTCATCAAATCGATAGTGCTGTCAAAAGCAATAATGGCAAAGATATTGACAAAGCTCAAGACATGATTGGCAAAGTCATGGGATCGATCAACGTCATCATGGAATCAAACCCAGAAATCAAATCTAGTACCTTAGTTTCTGACCTTATGAACGAATTACGCGATACATCGGACAAAATTATGTACGCTCGTCGTACTTTAATCGACCTATCTGCCGACTACAATGTCAAAATATCCACCATTCCTGGCATGTGGTTTGCCCCTATGTTTGGCTTTACTCCCCAAAAAGGTCTTGACACCCCCATGTCTGGCTCCCACCTTGAAGTATCCGCCACCGAGACCACGACTCCAACAGTCAAATTAAACTAAATAACAAATTACAAACCTACAATTTCCAAACAAGTTCCAAATAATTAATTTCCAAATTAAAAAATTTGTTACTTGTTTTTTGTGATTTGTTTGGAAATTGTTTTTTGGAAATTGGAATTTAAATTATGTTAAATTATTACGAACAAATTACTAATAACAAACGTCAATCTTTTGGCATAATTTTTCTGTTTTTAACTTTTATAATTGGTTCAGTTTATTTAATATCTCAAGCCACCAATAACCCCGAACTAGTCCCCATTGCCATTTTGTTTTCTGCCGGATCATCACTTGTCAGCTTCTTTGCCGGTGACAAAATAGTTTTAGCCCTAAATGGCGCCATTCCCGCCACTCGCAAAAAATATTTCAACTTTTATACTGTTACTGAAAATCTATCAATGGCTGCCAAAATTCCTCTTCCTCAAATTTATGTAATTGAGTCAAATGCTATGAACGCCTTTGCCACCGGCCGTAACCCTGACCATGCTGTTATTTGTGCCACCACTGGATTATTGTCAAAATTAAATCGCACCGAACTTGAGGGAGTTATTGCCCACGAACTATCACACATCAAAAACTACGATATTCGTTTAATGACTATTGTCTCTATTTTAATTGGCACATTATCGATATTAATTAATATGTCATGGCGAACTCGTTTTCGCTCCAGCGATGATAACAACAAAAGTGGTGGCATTTTTATGATAATTGGCTTAATTTTAATTATCTTTGCTCCAATTATTGCTCAATTAATACAACTCGCCATTTCCCGACGTCGAGAATTTTTTGCCGATGCCAGTGCTATCGCCATCACCCATCAACCGTCGGGTCTAATTTCGGCTCTAAAAAAACTATCTACTGACAATTCACCATCTGACTTTGCCTCGACCGCCACCGCCTCACTATACATAACCAACCCATTTAAAGGCAATAAACTCGCCTCCATGTTCTCCTCCCACCCCCCGATCAGTGACCGCATCAAAACTTTAGAAGCTATGTTGTAATAACCGCATTTTGTCAGTACTATAGTATTCAATTAAATTTGAAGTAATTAATGCAGAAATATTTTCATAAGTAATTTGTAAATACATAAAATTTGATTCACTTTGTTATACTGTTTTATTAATACTGCCACCATCTTACAAAAATGATAAATACAATTGATAAAAAAACTATTATAAAACTAATTGTTAAAAGTTCATTTGACTCATTTTTTGCAGGGTTTGTAAAAAACAACGACACTAAATTCATAAACCTACGAAATATTTTAAATTTTAAGATAGATAATGTATATTTGGCTTTTGATAAACAAGAATTAAATAATTATATTAAACTGGCACAGTCATTAGATACTTCACTTGGAAAGATGTTAGAAAACATAGTAATTAACATAGCTGAATTATCAAAAATTAAGATATCATCCAATACAACGAATAGACTATTTGACAAAAATCTACTAAAAAATAAAACATTTTGGAACTACATTTGCAAATCGAAAGATGGACATAAAACAATACTTGACACATACAAACGAAATTATATTAAATATTTAGGTAAGACTAAATCAGTAAATAATTGCTGGAATATTCATACTACACAAAACAAAATTAAGTTTAGTCTATATAATATAGGAGTAATCTAAAATAATAAAATAAAATGACAAAAGTCGAAGCAATGAAAAAAGTATTAGAAGATAATGGTGGCATTGCCACATGGGAAATAATCTATAATGAAATCGAAAAATATTACCCAGAAGCAAAATTATCAAAAGAATGGTCGGCTGGAATTCGTGGAGTTTTATATAGGGAAATAAAAAATCACAGAAATTTCAAAAAAGTTACAGATGGTACATTTGCATTCGAAAATTACGACGAAAACAAATTAGTCCTATCTCCAAAAGATTTTATCACCACGAAAGACGTTATAACTGCCATCAGAATTGGTCAGAATAAATTTAGAAATAAATTGATATTAAGTCTTAAAAAATGTCCTATTACAGGTATTGATGATACAAGAATTCTAACAGCCAGTCATATTAAACCGTGGACAATGTCAAATAACACAGAAAGATTGGACATACACAACGGATTTCTTTTTAGTCCAACATTTGATCGACTTTTTGATAGAGGAATAATTTCATTTAGCGAAAATAAAGAATTGATGGTTTCAAAA
>MNZO01000029.1 GCA_001873665.1 Candidatus Shapirobacteria bacterium CG2_30_35_20
ATCGGCAAACCAGCCGTCATCATGGTTGCCAGCTGACGAGTAAAATTTGAAATCATTTTGCCATTAATTCTGCCACTAATTTTACGCCAAACTTCAGCCATCATATTTTCACTTTTTATTTGTACCCCCAAGGGTATCAAACCACTAGCTCGCAAAGACTCAATCACACTTTTCTCTGTCCCCAATTCCAACTCACCTTTAACCATTTTACCCATCCAATCTTTGGCTTTATATCTATATTTAGGCATTTTTTATCGAATTGACCTTAATAAACTTTGTAATTCTGTTGGTTTTAGGGTAAAGCTCATGGCCATCTCTTCAGAAACCTGACCTTGTTTTATCAATTTCGCCAACGACATTTCCATACTAAACATCCCCATATCTCCTCCTGTTTGAATTACATTATCAATCAAAAAAGTTTTGCCTTCACGAATAATATTTTTAATAGCACTATTGGCTATCAATACTTCCATCGCTGGCACTCGTCGCCCCTCATCAACGGTTGGCAATAATCTTTGCGACACCACCGCCGTCAACACCGATGCCAATTGAGTCCGAATTTGAGTCTTTGAATTTTCCGGAAAAACATCAACAATTCTATCAATCGTTTGCGCCGCCGAATTAGTGTGTAAGGTCGAAAAAACCAAATGTCCAGTTTCCGCCACTGTTAAGGCCAATTGTATCGTTTCCAAATCACGCATTTCCCCCACAAAAACCACATTAGGATCTTGCCTCAATACCGATCGCAAAGCCCGATCAAAACTTTTAGTATCAGCCCCCAATTCCCGTTGCGAGACTAAAGACTTAAGTGGTTTAATCACATATTCAATCGGATCTTCCACCGTAATTATATGACCACCAAATTGGGTATTTATTTCATTTAGCATCGAGGCTGCCGTCGTCGATTTTCCCTGTCCCGTTGGCCCAGTAATCAACACAAAACCTTGTTTTATTTTCAAAAAAGTATTCAAAACCGGTGGCAAGTTTAGCGATACCATATCAGGTATGTCAAAAGGGATTACCCGAAGCACCATGGCCGGATTGCCATTATCAAAAAAAACATTGGCTCTAAACCTAACCTCACCCAAAGTTATCGAAAAATCTAAATCTTTTTCCGTTTCAAATTTATCTTTTTGCTCTTGATTTAAAATCGACAAAATCATCTCCCCCATTTCTCCTATTTCTGGCATTTGAAAATTTCCCAATGAAACCAATTCACCATTTATCCTAAATTTAGGCAACATTACCGATGTCAAGTGAACATCCGAAGCTTTGTTTTGTAACGCCAATTTCAGTAAAGTTTCTATTTTTATATCCATATAATTTTTATTAATTTAATTTCCAATTTCCAATAACCAATTTCCAAATATTTGATTATTAAATAATTTATTTATTAAATATTATTTGTTTTTTGTAATTTGTAATTTGTTTGGAAATTGTAAATTTGTTTTTTGTGATTTAGTTTAGTATTGTGCTACCCTCAACACTTCTTCAAGAGTTGTTACTCCTTCTAAAACTTTAACAAAACCGTCTTGTTTCATAGTCAACATTCCCTCATCCATCCCTTGTTTTTGAATCGAAGCCGCGCTAGATTTTTCCACTACCATTTTGGCAATTTTTTCTGAAATCGGCATAACTTCATAAATAGCAATTCTTCCCAAATATCCTGTATTATTGCATTTATCACATCCATTGGGATGAGGAATGGTCAGAGTTTTTCCTTCCTTTTTCCATTTATCCGCAATCATGTCAAAAATCGGCCCCAGTGTTTCCTTCAATACCGCTTCATTATCTGATTTCAATTCATCACTGGTCACACAACTTTGACACACTTTTCGCAACACCCGTTGGGCTACCACACAGGTTAAAGCTGAGGTTAAAAGAAAAGGCTCAACCCCCATATCTATCATTCGCGGTGGTGCACCCGAAGCATCATTAGTATGCAATGTTGAAAAAACCAAATGACCGGTTAATGCGGCGTTGATGGCCAATTCAGCCGTCTCAGTATCCCGAATTTCCCCCACCATTATAACATTTGGATCTTGTCGCAAAAAAGATCGTAAGGCTGAAGCAAAAGTTAAACCAGCCTGAACATTAACCTGAACTTGATTAACTCCCTTCATTTGATATTCCACCGGGTCTTCGATTGTCACCACATTTACTTTTGAAGTGGCAACTTTGTCTAAAACCGAATACAAAGTAGTCGTTTTTCCCGAACCAGTTGGACCACAGACAATAATAATCCCATGGGGTCTTTCAATTGACTCAATCAAATTTTTCAAAGCCAAACCTCGCAACCCCAAATCAGGTAATGATGGCACTTTTTGGGCTTTACGCAATAACCTCATTACCACCTTTTCCCCATAGGATACTGGTAAAGTTGAAATACGCAAATCAACGTCAGTTCCATCGACGGAAATATTAAACCGACCATCTTGAGGCATTCTTTTTTCGTCGATTTTTAAATTTGCCAAAATTTTAACCCGCGATACCACCGCTTCCAACACATTTCGCGGTAACACATATTTTTCTTGTAAAATTCCGTCAATTCTATATCTAATTCGCACATTTTCTTCCAGCGGTTCAATATGGATATCAGACGCCCGTGATTTAACCGCATATTCTAAAATTGTCGACACAATTTTAGCAATCGGGGCTTCCGCCGAAACCTTTTGTCTTTGACTTCCTTCAGCTTTAAAAGAATCTATTTTTTGTTCATCCAAAGCCTTAGTAACCTCGCTAGTAATCCCTTTTTCTCGTTCATATTTTTCCCGAATAAACGATTCAATTTGTTTTACTTCAGACATGGCTGTTTTAATCTTAAGATTGGTCTTTTTTTCCAAGAATTCTACAGTTTCCAAATCAAGCGGATTACCCATCGCCACCCACAAAGACTTATCTTTAGTGTCCATTTTATAGGGCACCACCTTATATTTTTCCGCCACACTTTGAGGGACCAAGGCCAACGCCTCAGGCGCAAAACCAATTTCTTCCAAATTAACAAAGGGGACCCGCAAAAATTCTGCCTTAACTTTAGCAAAATCTAAATCACTCAATAATCTTTTTTGCAAAATTATTTCTTCTTCCGATTCACCGCTTTTTAGTCGTTCCAAATTTATTTTTTCAGCCACCTCAGTCGTCAAATAGTTATGAGCCACCAATACATCAGTTAAATTTTTATAAACCATACTATAATCATAGTAGACTAATATGACCTTTCCATCAACACTTATTATTGGAGATAATTATCAAACTTTACTTGAATCACTTGGGCATTCTCAATTACAAAATCCAGATTTAATAATAATAGATAATGACTATTCAATCGAAGCCGTTCGAAAAATAGAAAATTTTTTACATAAACTTTCATATAACCACAAAAACAAAGTAGTACTGATAAAAAATGCGCAAAATCTTGACCTAATCCATCAAAACACCTTGTTAAAAAACATCGAAGAACCAGGTGAAAACAATTATTTTATTCTCACCACCAATAATCTATCCAAAATTTTACCCACCATCATTTCCCGCTGTCATTTAATTATTCAAAAACAAAATATCGTTTCTGTTTTACAAAATTTACCAGTTCCCACCGATATTAAATCTGCTTTACAAATTTCCTCAACCATCGAAAAAAACTCTATAAAAGAAACTCTACAAAACGAGTTAAATTCTCTCCAACAAAATTTAGTCAAAAACCCAACTCCAAAATTATCCCAAAAAATAGGAATATTACTAAAATCACTCGAATTTATCGATAGCAATCTCGACCCCAGGTTGGCGTTGGATTATTATCTACTTAATCAAATTTAATCCTCTTGCATTTAGTTTTACCACCACTCTTCTACCTGTCCTTTTCTCAATTTTCTTTCTAGCATCACCCGCAATTGATCCACCCTCTCGGGCATTTTTTTTATTTTCGGCAAAATTTTTTGGTAAAACTTTTTTAGATATTTCCGTTGTCGATGCCTCGGCCAACATATTTAGTACTAATTCCAAATTTGTCATGTTGTCCCGTAAATTCTCTTTTTTAAGATTTTTATAGTTTTTATAATCTCGAGTTTTCATACCCGCCCAAGCAAACGTAATTTCATCCGTCAAATCAGCAAATTCAGCCATTTCTTCTACCCCTCGATTTTCCCACTCATCAGTCAGTTCTTTTCTAACTTCAATACTTTTCAATCTTTGGTTGACCCAATTTTTGGAATAACCACGTTTTAAATAAAATCTCATTGCCCTTTGGATTGCTTTTTCCGGATCTTCTGATTCTTCAATTCTTTCATACCCAACTTTAGCCAACCACATTTTAAATGGTTCGGCTTTAGGCGAGGGGATTGATTGGATAATCCGCAGTATTCCTTCAGTATTAGCACAATCAGTTTCACGCATTTTGCCATCAGGCGCAATCAATTTCAACTGTCGACAAATTGTCGACAGTTCAATTCCATCTTCACCTTTTACACGAATCTTCATTTTAAACCAATAATCTCGGGAATTAACACTATCCGTCAACACTTCTACAATGTCTACCACCGAAAACCACCATTTTTCATTTTCCTCATCCCAAATTCTTCTTATTTTTTTATTTTGAAAAACTACTAGCTGTGAAATATTTTTTACTTTATTCATAAACAATATTACATCCGAAGTTTAAGCGAAGTCAATAGTAAAAAGACGACTTATTTTCCCCGCACTTTTCCCTCACTTAATTTTAATAATTTGCTATAATACTCCTAGATGTTTTCACCACTGTTTACCATTAATAATAAAATTCTTAAAAATATAGGCGCTATCGAAGCCGCCAAAGCCATTATTGACGAAGCCCCTCTAATTCCCGTCTATGAAAAACAATTTCAACAAGAAGCCATCATCAGAACCGTTCATTTTGGAACTCGCATCGAAGGTAACGATTTAACCTACCAAGAAGTCCAAAAACTGGTCGAAGGTCACGACATTACCGGTACTGATCGTGACATCCAAGAAGTCATTAACTATCGTAACGTAATGAACTATCTTGAGGAACTTTGGGCATTATTCGATGCTGATATGCCTTTACCTGAAGAAAAATTCAATCCCACCATCGATAAAAAAAATCGTACCTTTTTCTACTCCGAATCGATTGTCAAAAAAATTCATGCTCTGACTACTTACAAAGTTATTGAAGCCACTCAAACTGGTCAATATCGTCATCAACAAGTAGTTTTAAAAAATACTAAAACAGGTGAAATTGCCCACCGACCACCACCCGCCATCGAAGTCCCTTACTTAATGCAAGATTACATCGAATGGCTTAATAGTTTTGAGTCTCAAGACATTCATCCCACTATCAAAAGTGCCATCACTCATTATATTTTAATTGCCATCCATCCTTTCATCGAAGGCAATGGTCGTACCGCTCGATCCTTTGCTGTTTTACCATTATATGCCCAAGGTTACGATATTCGTCGTCTCTTTTCTCTCGAAGAATATTTTGACCGCAACGCCGAGGTTTATTACCATGTCATCCAAACCACTCATGAACAAAATTCCGATTTATTTATGCGTGATTTGACCAACTGGATTGAATATTTTTCAGAGGCACTCGCCATCGAATTAACCCGTGTTAAAGACAAAGTCCAGACTCTATCCCGTGATTTAAAATTTAAACAAAAATTAGGTGGACATCAAGTTCATCTTACCGAACGACAAATAAAATTGGTCGAATTTATGCAACAATTTGGTGGCCTCCGTATGCCCGACGCCAAATCACTCCTCCCCATGGTGTCCGACGACACCATTTGGCGTGATTTAAAAAAATTAATCGATGACAAAGTTGTTGTTAAACGTGGTTCCACCAAAGGCGCCTACTATTCCCTAGCTACGGTATAAAAACTACGCAACATTTGCCACACCAAATACTTTTTTCTCTAAATTACCAGTTCTTTTTTCAACCTCAACAATTTAATTCGTTGTTACCAATCTAAATTCTTCATTTGTATTAACCTCATATGCCAATCCATCAACTAAATTAAAAATATTGCTGTATTGCTGTTTCATTTCATCTCGAATTTCATTTAATTTTTCCACGATTTTAAAATCAATCTTACTGTCAATTTCAGACAATATTTCCTTTTTTAATTTGACCCCATCAGCTTTTGTAAAATTATCAGATTTATTTTGTTTCACATATACATTCTACATCCAAATTTATCAGTGTAAAATATATCAATGTATTCTCTTGAATCAATAAATTTCCAAAATAAATCTCCCGAGCAAATAGGGGAGTTATTGATTGAAGCCAAAAAAGCCTATTACACTAGTGGCAAACCAATTATGGATGACCATACTTACGACACTCTCGAAGAAATTTTGCGCCTTAAATTACCCAATCATCGGATTTTTACCAAGGTAGGTCATCCCAACTTTGACACCGGTTTTGACAAATTAGCTCACATCATGCCCATGGGCTCACAAAACAAAGTCACTAATATCGCCGACTTAGTGCATTACTTCGAATTGAAATTCAATAATTTAAATAATTATTCTTCCCCCCTTGTCAAAAGGGGGATTGAGGGGGGATTTATTGTCCAACCAAAATGTGATGGTATTTCTGTTGAATTGATTTATAAAAACAGTGTTCTCATCAACGCCATCACTCGCGGTGACGGACAGATTGGTGATGTCATCACTCAAAACATTGTAAAAATGAAGAATTTTATAAAAAACCCCAAAGATTTTACCGGTTCTGTTCGCTGTGAAATTATGGTGACAAAAAAAGATTTTGAAAAATTAAATCAACATGTAGGAACGCATTATAATGCGTTCCTACCAAACAATGATACGATTTTTTATTCCAATCCTCGCAATGCCGCCTCGGGTTTATCCCAACGACTCGATTCGAAATATAGTGAATATTGTTCCCTATATGCGGTTGACATTTATCCGAATTTACCCACAGTTAACGATGAAATAAAATTTTTACAGCAATTAGGTTTCACCACCGTCGAATCGACTTTATGTCATAATTTTAACCAAATTGAAAATATCTATCAACAATTTTTAATCAAAAATAGAAATGATTATCCCTTTGAAATTGACGGTCTAGTCATAAAAATAAACGATAATAAATTGGCCCAAAGTTTGGGCAATAAAAACAACCGCCCCAAACATCAAGTTGCCTACAAATTTCCCGCCAATACTAACACCTCAACAATTTTAAACATCACCTGGCAAGTCGGTCCTATGGGCGCCATCACCCCAGTCGCTCAAATTGAACCCATTAAACTATCTGGTGCCATCATCACTTTTGCCTCCCTGGCCAACCACGATTTAATTATCAAAAAAAATATCAATGTTGGTGATATTATCGAAGTTACCCGCCGCGGCGATGTCATCCCTCACATCGAAAAAGTGGTCACCAAAGTTTCCCAAAATCATGTTACTATCCCCACCATTTGTCCTTCCTGTAACACCTTATTAATTAGAGAATCAAAATTTCTTCACTGTCCTAATACCAAAAATTGTTTAGCGCAAATTATTGGTTCCCTCAATCTTTTTTGCCACACCCTAGATATTTTAGGTCTCTCTGATAAAACTATCGAAAAACTCTATTTAGCCAAAAAAATTATTGTCCCGGGTGATTTTTTTAAATTAAAAATCAGTGACATCGCCCCACTTGATAACCTTGGTGAAAAATCAGCCAAAAATATCATCAATCAAATTCAAAATAAGAAAGAAATAACCTTAAAACAAGTTTTTGATAGTGCCATCATCCCCAATTTCTCTGGTGCTCGAATTCAACAGTTAATAACCGAAGGTTACGACACTCCTGAAAAATTATTAAATCTAAATATTGATGAATTGGTTAAAATCAAAGGCTTTCAAATCACCCTAGCTCAAAAAATTATTGATGGTATAAATTTACGTCGGGTTTGGATCAATTCCATCCTTTCTCAAGTAAAAATTCAATTCGTAATTCGTAATTTGAAATTTACTAATTTAAGTTTTTGTATCACCGGTACCCTAACACAACCTCGCCAAAAACTAATCGACATTATTGAATCAAACGGTGGTAAATTTTTATCCTCAGTTACCTCCAACACAAATTATTTAATTTGCAATGAACCGTCCAAATCAGACAAATACCTTTCTGCCATTAAATCAAACATTCCTATCATCACCGAATCTGAGTTTAGCACTCTCGTATCCTGATTGCTAATTAC
>MNZO01000014.1 GCA_001873665.1 Candidatus Shapirobacteria bacterium CG2_30_35_20
ATCAATATTATCGAACTTTTTATCAATATTATCGAACTTTTTATCAATATTATCGAACTTTTTATCAATATTATCGAACTTTTTATCAAATAATTTGCCAATTTGTTTTAAGTCTTGTGGGGTCATATGGTGATTGTATGCTGAAATTAAAACTTTACAATGTAATAATCTAGGTCAAATTTACTGCTTGGTAAATTTAAAGGTGGAGAGGATTTTGGTAAAAACTTGTTTTCCTTTTTTTAACTCTTCTTCAGGAACTAGTTGGTTATGATTACCAACTTGTAAACTTAGAGCATAAAAAGATTTTTTTATGTCTGTTGAAAAGATGACATCAAACATATCTTCACAACCGGCTCGAGGACATACCTTGGTACCAATACGATTGCCGATAATTAATTTATCTTGTGGGTAATTTAGCCCAATAAATTCATCTTCGTCAACATATGGTTTACTAGTTTTTTGGTTAAAATTAGGGTACTCAACGATAGATAGAACGTATTCATTTTGAGAGTCAAAAAAATCTTGCTGATATCTGTCGTCATATCTTTGTTCTGGTTGTGAAACGAAATCTGGTGGATATCGGAAATTAAAATAATTTTGTTGATATGTTTTCCAATCTGAAATATTAGAATTAGTGGAGCTTTCGAGGCAAGGGGTGAACTCACAATTGATGCCACTGCGACCTACGGTCGAGCTATCGGGGCAAATTTTGACCTCCTCGGTGCAGCCAATAGATGATGGAATGCCAACTGAGTTTTTTTGATTTAAAAACCAAAGTAGAGATACAAAACAAACGGAAAATAATATGACCAGAAGGACTATCGTTTTTTCTGATAATTTTGGCATTAATTAGAGAAATTTAAAGGAAGAAATAATATTGGGATAGTCACTTATCATTTCGATAACATATTTTTTATCAGGAGAAATTTGGGTTTCGACATTACCAAAAGAATGGATGACGGTATTGTCGTAGACGGAAATAGTAGTGATTGCCTCACCATCGGTACAAGTTTCGACTTTGTATGGGAATTTATTGCCATCAACAGAAGTACCTACGAGTTGGTATTTAAATGTAATTGGACACTCAAATTGATATCCGTATTTAATATCTTTATATACTTTAGTTTCGACTTTTTTAGTCGGAGTAGCGCTAGTGCCAAGAACAGATTCGTCGGTATCACAGGCATTTTCCGTACAAAGAATAGTCGAGTCGGGATTGCATGAACAGACATTACATGAATCGGTGGCAGGAAATGTTTGACCCACAGCAATTTTAGTGTCATTTAATTCACAAAACTTAGTCTCGGTTGCTGATGAAGTAGCAGGGACGTCGTTGGTTGGGACAGGAACCTGCTGGCTGTTGATAAAATTGTAACCGATAGCGGAGGCGACAGTGATAAAAATTATTAGAGAGAAATAAAATAAATACTTGGAAAAATTTGATGGTTTATTATTTTCAGTTTCAGGCGGGAAATAGATTGGAGGTGATATAAGCTTTTCATCAATATCAGCAGGAATTTGATCAACTTTTGCTTCGAGATTAAGTTTAGGAGTCTCAATAATGGGTGCTAGTGGTAAAGTCTCAGGTTCTTTTGTTGGAGCGTCAACTGGAGAAGTATCAATATCAATCGGCATTTGGTCGACTTTTGGTTCTAGATCAAGTTTAGGAGATTCTGGAACTTCGGGGGGGATATCGATTGGAGGTGGTGGAGAAATTGAAGAAGCGTATTTGTTTAATATTTCTTGATATTGTTGTTGCAACTGGTCATCATTATTGGGCATATTAATACTATGACATCTTTACAAAAGTATTGCAATAAACTATTATTTTTTAATGAAATATTTTTTAATGAAAAAACTGATAATATTATTGTTTTTGATGATGTTAGTTTTTGTTAATGGAGTTTTGGCCGGTGGTTTTAATATGACTTCGATTGGAGAGGTGGATACTAGTGGCAGACAGATTTCCCAATGGTGGTATACATCAGGTAATCCAACATTTCGTGGTGAAGCAGCATCGGGAGGAGAAGTTATATACGAAATAGATGGAACATCATTACAAATTAATGCTGATAGTGCGGGAAATTGGGTATTTACACCTCAAAGTGCCTTATCATCTGGTGATCACACGATAAAAATTACCAGTGGTGGAAGTGAAATTGCATTTACATTGACGATTGGTAGTGAAAATGTAAATTGGGACACAGTAGGAAAGGGTGGAGGTGGAGTATTGCCTGCGGCTGGAACGTCATGGCCAACAGTGATGCTGACATTTTTGGGTGGAGGATTGATGTTGGTAGCCAAAAGAATGATAAGATAAGCGATGAAAAAAGTTTTTATTAAAACCTTTGGTTGCACCCAAAATGTGGCTGATTCGGAACGAATTAGAGCTTATTATTGGGAAAAAGGATTTAAGGAGGTTAATAATTGGCAAGAAGCAGATGAAGTAGTGATCAATACATGTATAGTTCGGGAATCAGCGGAAAATAGAGCCTGGGGCTTCATTAATGTAATTTCTAATTTCCAATTTCTAATTTCTAAAAAGAAAAAACCAAAGATTATTGTTACTGGTTGTGTGGTGGGAGCGTATGGTAAAAAAGATATAAAAGGGGTCGACGATTGGGTAAATATTAATAAGTTTTTGGTGTGGGAACCGATTAGGGCGGCAGCTGCCGCTTTAATATCAATTTCAACTGGATGTAACAATATGTGTTCTTATTGTATTGTGCCAAAAGCCAGGGGGAAAGAAGTGTCAAAAACTTTAGTGACGGTATTGACCGAGATTGACAAAGCCATCGAATTAGGGTTTAAAGAAGTGGTTTTGATTGGACAAAATGTTAATTCGTACGGTAGTGATTTTAATACAGATTCGTGGGTACATATGGGTAAAAAAAGAATTAAAAGTCGGTTTCCTGAGCTTTTGAAAAACGTGGCTAAACGCAATTTGAACAAAATATCTTTTGTATCGAGTAACCCTTGGGATTTTTCTGATGAGTTAATTGAAGTGATTACTAAATATAAAAATATTGATAGGCTACTTCACCTCCCCTTTCAATCAGGCAATGATGAAATTTTAAAAAAAATGAACAGGGCGTATACAAAACAAGAGTATTTAGATTTAATTAAGAAAATCAGATCTCAGATTTCAGATGTCAGATTTAGTACAGATATAATAGTAGGATTCCCGGGAGAGAGTGAAAAGGCTTTTTTAGATACGGTAGATGTTTGTAAAAAGGTTGGTTTTGAAATTGCCTATATTAACAAATATTCCCCCAGAACAGGTACAGTCTCCGCCAAAATTTATGAAAATGATGTGCCAATGAAAGTCAAAAAAGAAAGGTGGGTGATATTGGATAATTTGGTAAATAAAAAATAAAAAAATACGTCATTGCAATGACGTACTTTATTTTATCTCAAATATTTTGAAATGTTTTGGTTGTGTTCGGAGAGGGTTTTAGCATAATGCATAACGCCGTCGGTGCCATGGATGTAATATAAATAGTCGGAAGGAGTGGGGTTGGTTGCAGCAAAGATAGAGCCTTGACCAGGATTACAAATAGGACGGGGCGGTAAGCCTGTGTTTAGATAAGTATTATATGGTGAAACAATTTTAAGATCGTTTCTGGTAAGTGGTTGCCAATATTTGGCTGGGTGAGTTTTTAAATCCCTGGCATATTGAACCGAGGCATCAATTTGGAGAGCCATGCCAATTTTAAGGCGATTATTAATAATGCCAGCTACTATTTGTTTGTCAGTTTTTGTCTTGGCCTCACGTTCGAGCAACGAGGCGAGAGTAATATTTTGGGATAAATTGTTTTTGGGGATATTTAGATTAGAAATTTTGTTATCAAAATTATTTTTGATAGTTGAAGAGGCATCATCGACCGTAAAATAATTTGGGATTAAATAACTGTCGGGGAATAAATATCCTTCCAAAGAGGGGTCGAAAGAAAATTTTGATGTTATTTCCTCGATTCTTTGCCCGGGGATGATTTTTAGCCAAAAATCATAACTGCCACTAATGGTTAATTTTGCTAAAATTTGTGATAAATTATCCGATGCTGATATTTTAAACCCACCGGCTTTGATGTCTTTGCTTTTGTTTAATAAATAGGCATAAACAAAAAAGGCATATTTGTTTTTAGTAAATTTATTCTTATGTAAACGCAAACTAATGGTCTTAAGACTGTCACCCTGATTAATGACAAAAGATCTATTTAAAACAATATTTGAAGCTGGTAAATATAACCAATAACCTATAAAAATTAATAACAGAGCACAGATAGCTGATAACGGCAAAACCTTTTTCATGGAAATTAAATTTCGGAAAATAGGGCGCGGCGATAGGTGCATTTTTTATCGTCAAAGATAAAAATACGACCACATTTGCACGTGGCGGTTGTTTGACCTCGAACTTGATTTTTAACTGCCTTTGATAGCGGTTCACTACAGCCAACACAACGACCTTGAGACAACAACCAAGCTTGAATGGGAGAGATTAAGTTTTTGAACATAATTTATTATACTCTATTGACGAACTGTCAAGTAAAACAAATTCTTGGGTAATACTACTTTTTGTTTTTATCTTTTTTTGTCTAAATACATAAATATTTATAAGAAAAGCAAATAGCAACCCAATAAAGATTGGTAAAACATATTTAACCAATAAACTTAGGAAAAGGAAAACACCTCCACTAATCTCCTGCCCCAAAAACATATAATATGGACAATCACAAAACGAGCCAAGTGGGCAATATTCACAAGCCCCCAGGTGTGTACTTAAAAAAGAATTAGAGGCTTTGGGCAAAATAGTCCAAACAGATAAATATACTATAAATACAGTAATTGGATAAATAAAAATTGAAACAATTTTATTCATTATTTATTGGCAAAATAATTAAAATACAATACACCACTTATAATTACAATTCCAAGAAGTATATTTAATATTGCCCAAAAACGCGCTGTTTTACCCCTCCAATGATAAATAAAATAATCACCTGGCATAATAGAATGTTTAAATGATAAACACCCAAGAACTATTAATGAAAATCCAAGCCAAAGTCCAAAAGCAATGTCGACAGAAGGAAGTAATAAAATAGCAATCGTTAGTAAGGGAAATAAAATAAATAATGATATAAGAATCACCTTGCGGTCAAATTTATCATTTTCCTTTTCTTTGTTTGTATTCATACTAAATTATTTTTAATTTCTTTATCTAAATATCAGATATATAAAAATTGGGAAACTAACTACAAGTACCGTAATTATAATATAAATATTTAGTAGAGACCAAAAAGTATTTAACCCATGTGTGGGTAAATTATACTCAGGCTCTTTATTATTTAGTATCGCATGAATCAAAACTAATAAGTTTTTTAGCTTTGAAATATAATTCTTTTTTGTTAGATAAGTGACACTGTAAGCTCCTGATAAAAGTGTTGAATAATATATCCTGTCCGATTGGATGTTAATTAATAATAAATATTTATCATTCAAATTTACATAACATATTTTATTTAAGGTGGAAACCTTGGCATATTTTTCACCGTTTTTGTCAGAATTAATAATTCGACCCAAGCCTATATCATCTTCAATAATTGACAAGATGTCACTTGAATCTAATTCATATACCCCACTACTGTCTGTCAAATCATGCAATATCGATAGAATTACATTGTCTTCACAAATAAACAGATATCCATAACAACTTTTGTCCAACTTTGGATCATAAACAGTTAAAAAAATTTCTCTTTTATATTTACCTTTAAAATATTTTTTTGCCAAAAAGAAACCATGGGTTGATCTATGAAACCAGGAAAAATTATTGTTTAAGAAAACCATTTAGTTACTTGATTTGTATTTACCCAATAAACATCAGAGTTATTCTTGCTTATCAACACCTCAATATTGTCTTTACCAATAGTTTCAATTATTTTTTCTTTTTTGCCTCTTTGCCAGGTATTCACCTGCCAAGAAATGATATCACTCTTAAATACCCTTTCCTTGCCATTGTGCCTACCCTCAACCAGAACATACTTAGGGGAATAACCATAACTAGTAATGACGCCGGTTTTAAACTTTTTTAATTGCCCGGATATTTTTGTTCCATTATTCTTAAGCCAGTTTATTTGTTTTTTTCGAAAATCTATAACAAGTTTGGAGTGAAACCAGGGCATAATTACAACGTAGGCGAATAGAAGAGGGAGAACATAACTACGATTATACAAACTAATTATTCCAACAAAGATTAGCGCATAAATTAGAATAAAAACATAATTTAAGTTTTTGTGAGCTAGATCTGATAGGTGATTTTCTAGGTATTTATTCATATTTAAATCCAAAATAAATTTATAATTATATTTAAGCCTATTTCAAAACTTTTTCTTTTTGAATTGTCTTGGGGATATTTTACGAATATTTCATATAATTTACCATTACTAATTTTCCAATAAAGTTGCGAACTGGGATCATCGGATAAAGCCCGATTACTGTATATCTGTTCAAATCCGTTGATCGTTTTTGTTCCTGCATATTGAAATTGTGATAGTCCAGGAATTTCAACTGACAAATCCCCTTTCCTTGGGTAATTTGCTTGTACTATCTTTAGTTTCTCAATATATTCGTTAACATTTTTTTCCGCAGTTTGAATATCTTTGGAATTGATTTCTATAAATCCTCCCTTTGAAAAGTCAATGTTATTGTCGGAAAAATTACTCTGAGATACAACTAAACCATGGAAATAATCGCCATTTTCGATTAACTGTTTGTGCCACCATGAGGGATATATAAAACGATAACTGTGATCTAAAGATTGATGATGCCTAAATCCCGCCATTAGTAAAATGAAAATAATTACAATACAATTTGTTAGTATTTTTTTCATGATTATTGCAACGTGAATAATTATTATATTAATTCAACTGATATACAAGGAGGAGTATAATGAATATTATGAAAAAGAAAAAAAAGTTATTTAGATATGTAGTGATAGGAGTATGTGTAATACTGTCCATATTAATAATATTTATCGTCAAAAATTACCAGTTGCGAGTTGATGATATGTGGCAGAAATATGAAAATACTAGCTACAATTTTAAATTTTATTATCCTAGTTCTTTGAATATAACAACTGACAATAAATCTAATTCTTTTAATGTTTACCTCCAAGATGGGGGTAAAGAATTATTCAGAATACATGTGTACAAACCTGAATGGGATGTTGATGATGATGAATTTAAAATTAGAGAAGAGAAAATAAATAACAATTTGTTCAATGTTCTTCTTTTTCCAAAGGGACTCGATTCGGGAGATTTTAAACTTAATCAACCCATACTTTACTACATCACAGACCAAGGTGACATTAGATACTCATTCCAATTTAGTAATCAAGTGGTGCTTAGTCCAACCCAAAAAGGAATATTATCGACATTTAATGTTGTAAAATAATATGGAACAAATAATCCCAAATACTCCACCCCAAACACCCCCTACAATATCGCTCGATATTCCAACCAATACACCCATCGTACCCAAACCATCTATCAATAAAATATATATATTGATTTCAATAGTTGTTTTGATAATCGTCGCAGTTGTTCTTTTTACAAAAAGTAATAATAAAAAAGTCTATGTCTCAGACTACCTAGTTCCCAATAACTATGAAAATTTGGATAAATATAATTTGGATTCAGATGCCGACG